>CAZZVO010000101.1:0-12625 GCA_964657505.1 uncultured Mucilaginibacter sp. | reverse complement strand
CTGTTAAAAGAAGTTCCGATTTAAATAAGTCAATTTCTTTTGCGGTAGAAATATGCAGCACATGCAAACGTGTTCCATGCTTTTTTGCCAATTGAACAGCCATGGAAGACGACAGATAACAAGCTTCCGTACTTCTGATTTTGGGGTGAAGCCTGATTGGAATGTTCTCGCCCAATAATTGTTTATAATGACTGAGGTTACTTTTGATGGTTGCTTCGTCTTCACAATGTGCGGCAATCAGCATGGAAGATTCTGAAAATAATCTTTCCAAAGTTTTCGGATTATCAACCAACATGTTCCCGGTGGACGATCCCATAAAAACTTTAACGCCGCAAACATTTTTTGAATTGGTTTGAAGTACTTCGCCTAAATTATCGTTAGAAACACCCATGTAAAAAGAGTAGTTGGCCAAAGATTTTTGGGCCGCCAATTGATATTTATTCTCCAGCAATTCTTGTGTCAACGTATTCGGAACGGTATTTGGCATCTCCATAAAAGAAGTAATTCCGCCAGCCACCGCAGCCAGCGATTCGGAAGCAAGGTCACCTTTGTAAGTTAAACCTGGTTCGCGGAAGTGCACCTGGTCGTCAATGCAGCCCGGCAGCAAATGCAAACCTTGTGCGTTGATTTCCTGGTCGGCGTTTAGGTTGATGGAAGAATCGATTTTCTCAATAAAACCATTTTTGATAAAGAGATCGGCAACGTATTGTTTGCCTTCGTTTACTATAGTTGCAGATTTAAGGAGGATGCTGGCCATGCTTCAAAGATAGAAGCAGGAAGTAAAATAGCTGCTAACTATTCCTTGTAAAAAAGAAATTTTGAATTTAAACCATCTCCACTCCCATCAACTCAAACTAAAAAGTAATCCTAACTTCACCACATATTTTTACCTTGTAAAAAAAGCATGAAAACTTTCAAACTGATACTCTTTTTACCGGTCATTTTTTTATTCTGCTGCTGTGGCATAAACAAGCAAGTGCAGCAAGCTAAAGCTTTGGGCAAATGCCGTTTCGAATTGGTTTCTGCGGATAGTGTTTATCTTTCTGGCATCAACATGAACCAGTTTAAAGATGCCGATAATATCAATATCGGAAGTTTACCACGCCTCGCTATGGGAATTCTAAGCCATAATGTTCCTTTGGATGCCCGTTTGGTTTTAAAAATCAGCAACCCAACCGGCGAAACTGCAGCTATTAACCAGTTTGAGTACAAGATTTTACTGAAAGATAACGAAGTTTTTACCGGTTATGTAAACCATCGTGTGGAAGTTTTGGCTGGCGGCGGACAAACACGCGTGCCGATCAACATCTCTACAAATGCTTATCATTTAATTACGGACGACCAAACGCGTGAGGCTTTTGCCGGTTTGATTCAAAATCTTTCTGGTGCAAAAAATTCCAGGAAATCGGTCATCACAATCAAAATCAGGCCAACTGTTGATCTGGGCGGCAAAGCGTTAAATTATCCCGGCTACATTACTTTTGAGAAAGAGATTGGGAGATAGAGGCTTGATAATTCTTATCGTAGATGGATATGCACCTTATATTATGGACAACGTCAAGATAATTTGCTTGAATTGATATATTGTAGTGCATCTACTTTCAAAAAATCTTTGTCATTATCAGCAATTAGTATAAGATTGTAGGTAACTGCTGTCGCTGCAATTACGGCATCGGGTAACTTTAAAAGGTGTGATTTTCTAATCTTAATTGTTTCTGATATAATGTTGCTGTTTATACTTAGTATATCCGAGTTAGCAACGAAATCCCGATAAACTACCATATCATCTTCATTAGGTGGGTTCCAAACTTGTAATTCAATTTCTGATATAAAAGACAAATAGACTTCTTCCTCTATAATTCGATCAATAAAATCCAGGTTGTTTTCCGACAATGAACCATTAAGGTATTTAATTACTGCGGAAGTGTCAATCAAATAGCTCTTTGCCATTCTGTACGCAAAACATTTAACTGGTTATCAATATCCTCATTGCTCATTTTGGTCTGGATTTTTTGACGCAACGAGGATAAGTTGTTTTGTTTTTTTACTAATCTAATTAGATTAAGTTCTTCCAAATCCTTTAAAATTTTATAGGCTTTTTGATCAGTTAATTCTATAGTTATAGTTTCCATTATTTCATTTCTAAAAGCTGATTATCAAATATAAAATTATACAATGGATTTTAGGGGATAAAAGAAGCATATAAATTAAGCTAAATTAAAACTGTACATTATCCAAAGCACTCTTTCTTCCGTTCCCCGCTCCTTTCAACTACCGCTCTTTCCTCGTTCCGCACTCCTCACATAAAACCCTATCTTTGCCTCATGCCCGTAACTTTTGAGGATTTTGATTTTAACCGCCAGATTCTGGATGCCATTGCCGCTGCTGGCTATACCGAACCAACACCTATTCAGCAAAAAGCAATCCCGCCAATATTAAACGGACAAGATGTAATGGGCATCGCCCAAACCGGAACCGGCAAAACTGCTGCTTACGTTTTGCCTTTGTTGATGAAGCTGAAATACGCACAAAACGATGCGCCACGCGCTTTAATTATTTCGCCGACGCGCGAACTGGCCATGCAGATTGAAGAAAACATTATCGCTTATGCTGCTAACACCGATTTGCGAACGGTCGTTTTATACGGAGGTTTAGGTCCGAAAACCCAAATTGAGCAGCTCCAAAAAGGCGTTGATATCATCGTGGCTTCTCCCGGAAGGTTTTTGGATTTATACATCGCCGGTCACATTGTTACCAAAGCTTTACAGGTTTTGGTTTTGGATGAGGCCGATAAAATGATGGATATGGGTTTTATGCCGCAAATCAACCGGATACTCGAAGTCGTTCCGCGGAAACGTCAAAACCTATTGTTTTCGGCAACCATGAGTGATAAGATACATCTTTTAGCAGGTAATTTTTTAGAGTTTCCAACGGTGATCGAAGTAACGCCGCAAGCAACTCCGGCACAAACCGTGGTACAAAAACTATATTTTGTGCCAAACATGAAAACCAAAATCAACATCTTAAAAAAGCTGTTGGAAGAACCGGAAAGCATTACCAAGCTGATTGTTTTTTGTAAAACCCGACAATCCGCAGAAGATGTTTTTAAATTTTTAGAACGTAAATTCGGACAGCAGCAGGTTAAAGTTTTGCACGCCAATAAAGGGCAAAATACGCGCATCAACTCCATCAATTCCTTCAAAAATGATGAAGTAAAAATATTGGTTGCTACCGATGTTGCTTCCCGCGGGATTGACGTAAGTGCTGTAAGCCATGTAATTAACTTTGATGTTCCGGTGGTAATTGAAGATTATGTGCACCGGATTGGGCGAACTGGCCGCGCATTGCAATCCGGCGAAGCCATAACTTTTTGTGCGCCTTCGGAAGAATATTATCTGAAAAAAATCGAGAAATTGATCCGTCAGAAAATTGAAATCTTGCCAATTCCTACAGGTGTTTTTGTGGAAGAAACCGGTTACGACGAGCGGCAGGAACAGAACAAAGAAATTGACATGCAGATGCGGAAAGAGAACCCTGATTTTAAAGGTGCTTTCCACGAAAAGAAGCTTTCTAACCAAAAAAGCGTTCTTCCGAAGAAAAAAGACGACCGCAAGTTTAAATCGCCAAAGGCAGCAAGAGGTAAAAAATTAAGGAAATAAATACTTCTTTTGCAGCATGAAATTCAGGCTTACACCGCTCAACCTGGTCACGGCAGCTTTTATTGCGCTTGCTATGGATATCTGGATAAACGGCGCAAAACTTTCGGGCGGCAAATACGAGCATTTTGGCAGCGCGATCAGTTGGATGTTTTTGCTGTTTGCCGTTGCCGTTTCGTTTCTCGACATTACGTTCCGAAATTTTTTCCCCGAAACAAAAAGGTTATGGCTAATAGAATTAAGCTTTATAACTTTGGCCGCCGTAATATATTTATTGGTGAGTTGAGACGGGTTCATAGTTGATGGTTCATAGTTAATAGATTATAGACAAACCCAAATGCAAAACCTGACGGCTGAAAGCTAAATGCTGATTACCCCAAACCTCTTACCTAAAACCTCCCACCTAACAATGAAAAAAGCAGAAATAAAACTTACCATAGAACTGGATGACCAGAACGTTCCGGAAAAGATAACCTGGGAATCTACCGATGCAACCACAAAAGAAGCATTGCCTGTTACCGCATTTACTTTAGCATTGTGGGACCATCACTATAAAAACACTTTGAAAATTGATTTGTGGACGAAGGAAATGCCAGTTGACGAAATGAAACGCTTCTTTTACGAAACCCTGCAAACCATGGGCGACAGCTTTTTACGCGCCACCGGCGAAAAAAATATTGTAGAAGATTTGCGCGATTACTGCGCGCATTTTGCAGATAAAATGGAAATTAAACAAGGATAAAAACAGCATGGCACCACGCACTTTTATATCTTTCACCGGATTTATTCTGTTGATTGCCGGGATTTTTAGTCCGCTAATCAGTCCTTTTGGGTTGATCAAATGGAACTTATTTGATCTAAACCAGACTTTCGGTATCATCGTTTTGGCCATTGCTGTTACCGGTTTGGCAGCAGCAATTATGCGAAACAACTTGTTAATCAAGTTTGCCGGTTGGATTGCTTTAGGTTTGGTGATCCTTGTTTTTGTAGCAGCAATAATGAAAGTTAACACCGCTTTTAGCTTTATCCCTTTTCAAAAACTTTCACATTCTTTATCGCGGTTAATCCATTACCGCTGGGGTTGGTATTTGTTGTTTGTCGGGCCGGTTTTGGCTTTATTGGGAATTGAGAAAAGGAAGAGTTTGCATTAAAAGGTATGATAGTTGTCGTGCTTCAACAGGCTCACCATGACATCATTAATACTTCTTTTATCACCTAAAATTCGGCAACTTTAAAAGGTTTAATCTCGATTCGATCCCAAACTTTGCCGGTGATGTACGGATCATCGTTTAACCATTCCTGTAATGCTTCCGGTGTTTCAAATTGAACAATCATCACAGAACCGATCATTTGTCCATGATTGTTGAGCAACGCGCCGCCTATTAAATAATGGCCTTTGCTTTTTGCGTCTTTTACGTTTTCCAGGTGCGCAGGCCGGGCTTGCATCCGTCTTTCTAAAGCTTGTTCATCGGTAAAATCCAATGCATTGATCAGGTATTGTTTCATCGTCAATGTAAACGTTAAAAAAGCAGTTCTGTTTGTGCTTTGCCAATTACAATTGCCTCATGTTGCAGCAACCACTTTTTTCGCCATAAGCCTCCGGCATAACCAGTTAATTCTCCGTTTTTGCCGATAATACGATGGCAAGGAACCACAATCCAAAGTTTATTTTTGCCGTTGGCAGAAGCAATTGCACGGATGGCCAAAGGGTTTCCAAACTGAACAGCCATCTCCATATAAGTTTGAGTTTTGCCAAAACCGACTTTGCATAATTCCGCCCAAACCTGCTGCTGAAATTGTGTTCCGGGTTGTTGATAAGGGAAATCAAACTTGCTTCTTTCACCGGTAAAATATTCGTGTAACTGTTGTACAGCTAATTGAGTTGCTTCCGTTTTGGGTTCGAAAATTTCTGTTTCTTCATCTAAAACAGTAATGGAAGTGACGAATCCTTCTGTTTCTTCAATCCTGACAATTCCAATTGGCGAACGGTAATGGGCAACGTGCATCTTCAAATATAATATAAATTCAAAGCCGTTTTCCGTTGTTATATTTGCTGCTGATGAATTTATTTAACCAGGTAAAGTTTTTGCTGAAGAAGGAAATCCTGCTGGAGTGGCGTTCCAAATATGCGTTTAACGGCGTGCTGCTTTACGTGGTTTCCACCGTTTTTGTGTGCTATATTTCTTTCAATTTATCACCGGGTTTTATCGGCAGCGCAGGTTATCCAATTGTGTGGAATGTTTTATTTTGGATCATTTTACTGTTTGCATCTGTAAATGCCATCGCCAAAAGTTTTATGCAGGAAAGCAGTAGCCGCTTGTTGTATTATTACACAATTGCCAGTGCGAGGGCAATTATCCTAGCCAAAATTATTTACAATTGTTTGTTGATGATGTTGCTGAGCACGTTGGCACTTTTAGTCTATCTTTTATTTTTTAAGAATACACTTGGCGATCCGCTTTACTACTTTCTGGCCGTAATCAGCGGAAGTATCAGCTTTTCGATGGTTTTTACCATGCTTTCGGCCATTGCTTCCAAAGCTGGAAACAACGGAATGATGATGGCAATTTTATGTTTTCCCATCATCATTCCGGTTATTTTACTGCTGGTGCGCTTTTCCAAAAACGCGATGGACGGCCTCGAACGAAGCGCAAGTTATCATGATCTGATTGTGCTGGCTGCAATAAATATCATCGTGGTTGCAACATCGTTGGTATTGTTCCCTTTTGTTTGGCGGGATTAAGGCTGAAAATTGCATGCTTCTTTTAACAGGTCAAATTTAAGTCCGATTAGTATTTGCCGACGATAACTTTCACAAATTCATCCAAATTAAAATATTGGTTGGCCAAATTTTTTAATTCTTCGGAAGTGATGGTTTGAACGGTTTTGGTGTAAACTTCATAATAAGGATAACCCATGTTAGAAAAATACAGGTTTTTAAATTTATCGGCATGGGAGAAAACATTTTCCAAACTGCCCAGCAACGAACCTAACATGTAATTTCTCACTAAAGAAAGTTCTTCCTCTGGCACCAATACTGTTTTTAGCAGGTTAATTTCTTTCTCAATTTCCTGCACAGCTTGTTTGCAAACATCGGCACCAACTTCTGTGGCGATAAAAAAAGTACCGGTTTTTTTCATAGAAGAAATGCCCGAGCCAATGCCGTAAGTGTAACCTTTATCTTCCCTGATGTTCGACATTAAACGCGAACTGAAGTATCCGCCCAAAACCGTATTGAGCACTTGCAAACCAGGAAAATCGGGATGTGTGCGGTTAATGGTTGAAAAACCCATCCGAATCGCAGATTGCAATGCTTCCGGTTTTTCGATAAAAATCAATTCCCCTTTTGCTTTTACAACATCTTGCTGCGTAAAATTAGCCGTGATTTTGTTTTGCCAGTCTGTAAAAGTTTCAGAAATGATGTTTAATATTTCTTCATCTACTTTGCCTGCCACCACTAAAGTACAGTTGGCCGGTTGGTATTGCTGCTGATGGTGCAGCATTAAATCCGCCTGTTTGATATTTGCAAAATCTTCTGCATCTGGCGAGAAGCCGTAAATGGTATCCTTGTACAGAGCTTTGTTAAAACTGCGTCGGCCAAGCACATCATTTTTTTGCAAACTGACCTGTAATTTTTGCTGCTGGTTGCGGATGTAAGTTTGCAGTTCTTCCTCAGGAAAAACCGAATTGGTAATTATATCTTTCAATACTGGCAAAGTCGCTTTTAAATGCTTGTTCAACGTGTAAAGCGTAACTTGGGAATGATCTGCACCATATTCTACCTGCAAAAACGCGCCGTAAAAATCAATTTCGGCGGCAATTTGTGTAGCCGTGCGAGTGGCAGTTCCTTCTGTTAACAACGTATTGGTGGCAACGTTTAGCAAAGGATTAGCCGCGTTAAAACCCAGATTGGTAAAAATCCATTCTAAACGTACCAGCTCTTGTCCTCCGGAATTAAAAGAAAATATTTTGCAACCATTATCTAATTGTATTTCTTGCGGACGGATTAAAGCCAACTCGTCAATTGCCCTGAAATCCGGTGCTATAATTCTATTCAACATGCTTCTTTTATCGGTATAAATTTAGGCAGTTATTGTTTCTGCCACTTCTTCTGCAAGGTAAACTAAAGTAGATAAGTTTTCCCTGCGGAAGATTTTTTGTGCTTGTTTCTGTATTTCTTCTGCAGTTATGGCCAGGTACTTTTCAGTTTCGTAGTTCAGGTTTTCGGCATCGCCCATCAATTCGAAATACGCCAGGTTCATGGTTTTTTCGAGTAAAGACATTTCTGAAAAAACCATGGTTGATTCTGTTTTATTCTTCACTTTCGTTAATTCATCTTCTGGCAGCGGTTCGATTTTCAGCTTTTCTAATTCTTCCCAAATGGCAGCTTCTGCTTGTTCTATGCTGATATTTTCGAGCGGCTTCCCATCAATCACCAACATACCTGCATCCAAACTGCCAGACAAATGGGCATGGATCTCGCTAAAAACTTGCTTTCCTTTCAGCAAATTTTGATGTAAACGGGAAGAATTTCCGCGGGAAAGAATATCTGTCAACAATTCTACCGGATAGCTGGCTTCTTCCGTTCGTCCAGGCGCATGAAAAGCCATATAAATACTGTCTAAAGGCACTTTTGCGGTAACAATTTCGCGGCGTTCTTCCAGTTGTTCCGGCTCTTGCGGCAAGTTGCGGTGATATTTTTCTCCGGCAGGAATCGGTTCAAACCATTTTTCGGCCAATGCTTTTACCTGCTCAGTATCTATATCACCGCCAACAGCTAAAATTGCATTTTTCGGGTTATAATGTTTTTTGAAGAAAGCTTTTACATCTTCAATTTTTGCATTTTCAATGTGCGAAAGCTCTTTGCCGATGGTTGCCCACTGGTAAGGATGCTTTTTGTACACCAGCGGACGGAGTTTTAGCCAAACATCCCCATAAGGCTGGTTTAAATAACGCTGCTTAAATTCTTCGGAAACCACGTTGCGCTGCACATCCAAACTTTTTTCGCTGAAAGCCAAATTAAGCATGCGATCACTTTCCAGCCAAAAAGCCGTTTCCATATTTACCGCTGGCAGCGTGATATAATAATTGGTTATATCGTTACTGGTAAAGGCATTATTCTCGCCGCCAACTCGTTGCAAAGGCTCATCATAAGCAGGGATATTTTCTGATCCGCCAAACATCAAATGCTCAAACAAGTGTGCAAAACCGGTTTGCTCTGGGTTTTCGTCGCGGGCGCCTACATCGTACAAAACATTTACTACGGCCATTGGTGTAGTTTTATCTTCATGTACCAACACTTTTAAGCCGTTAGAAAGTGTGAACCTATTAAATTTAACCATAACTGTTTTAAAACGAAATTGTAGACCTAAAAACAAGGACGAAGTTAAGCCTTTCTACGAGAAAGATGTTTTTTTGGCTTATTTGTATATCTCAAGCTTGTGTAAACTTTGGTACGAAAGCAGTCCGCTTTTTTAAGGGATTTTTGGAGGGATAGGCAATTCAAATTCTAAATCCATTGTTAATTTTGGTATGATAAAAGAAGCATCGCAATTAATACTGTTTTTACCGCACAAAAAAAGCAAGCCGAAAAAGCTTGCTTGCAATGTTTTGTTTAAATTTTAGATTAGGAAGGAGACGGAATAACCGGCATGCCAGACATGTTATCATCAACCAAACCTTCCTCTTCGTCGTCTTCGTGCCTTATGCCTTCGTACGGTTCGTCATCGTCTTCGTCTTCTTCACTGTAATCATCTTCGCCTGGAAATAAGCGTTTTACTTCATCTTCATCTAAATCGCCTTCTTCATCGTCCATTGGTGCTTCGTCAAAATCTGCGTCGGTCTCCGCTTCATCATCTTCAGAAAAATCATCTTCTTCCGGCAATAGTTGGTCTGTTGGTTCTCCGGTCGTATCTAATTGCAGGTCTTCAGTTTTGCTGTTCAACTCGTTTTCAGTTGCCATAATTGGTTTAAGTTTGATTATAACCTAAAATCAACCCAAAGCCTTTATTGTTTTTGTAAATTTTGTGGATTGCCGAAAAATCGTTGTACAAAAACCAGGTTATCTAACCAAAAAAACACCGGTAAAAGAAGCATTCAAAAAGTTGGAAGCTATTGTTGCAACAATGCCGATAATTTTTGCAATAGATCGTCGGGTAAAAAAGGCTTGGTAACGTAATCGTTCATGCCGGCATTAATACAAATTTCCCTGTCTTCCGCCAAAGCAGAAGCCGTAAGGGCAACTACAGGAAGCAAAAGTTTTAAATCTTTTCTAATGCGCCGTGTAGTTTCCAAACCATCAATTTCCGGCATTTGTACATCCATTAAAACAGCATCATAAGCTTGTTTTTGCAACATGTCTAAAGCTCTGTAGCCGTTATCCGTAACATCAACTACCTCAAAACCAGCCTTTAACAAAATTTGACTGGCCACTTTTTGGTTGATCAGGTTATCCTCTACCACTAATATTTTTTTGTTTTTTAAGGAAGCAAATTTTTGGTTGCTCTTGTTTTTTTGCTGCTGGGTTTTATCCAAAGAAGCTGTTGGAAATGGTATTATAACCGTAAAATTACTGCCAACGTTAACTTCGCTTACCAAATGTACGGAGCCGCCTTGCATTTCTACCAGTTCTTTTACAATTGCCAAACCCAAACCTGTGCCACCGTATTTGCGCGTGGTACTGGTACTGCTTTGCGTAAAGCTGTCGAAAACATCAGTTAACTTATTTTCCGGGATACCAATTCCGGTATCGATAACTTCAATCCGAAGGTCAAATACATCATTCTCTTTTTGAATTGCTTTTACGTTGATGTTTACGCTGCCGCCCGAGGTAAACTTGATGGCGTTGTTAACCAGGTTAGAAATGATTTGGTTTAAGCGTAGCGGGTCGCCCAGTAAAAAGTCGGGTGTCGATTCATCTACGTAATAAGTTAGAACAGTGCCCATTTCATCAGCCATGGGTTTGTAGCTTAGAAAAATTTGTTTAAGTGATTCCCGCACTTCAAAAGGGATTTTTTCTAATTTTAGCATCCCGGCCTGCATTTTAGAAACATCTAAAATATCATTAATCAGCAGCATCAGGATGTTGGATGATTGCCTAATCACGTTTACGTAATCTTCCTGCTCATCTGTAAGAGCAGTTGAATCTAAAAGATTGGTCATCCCGATTACACCGTTCATCGGCGTCCTGATCTCGTGGCTCATGTTGGCCAAGAAGCGTTGCTGACTAACTTTTGCTGCTTCCGCAAGTTTGGTAGCCTTGTTTAGTTCGTGCTCATGCTCTATTTGTTGGGTGATATCGGTAGAAATCCCGCCAAGTCCAAATATTTCCCCATCCGCTCCAATTAATGGAAATTTTGTAGTTAAGTAATATCTGGTTTCGTTTTTATGCTTAATGTGTTGTTTTGATTCCTGTATTTCCCCCAAATTCAAAACCTTATCTTCATCAGGAACTATATGTTCCGGGTGGGCTTTTTTAAACACCTCATCGTGTACTTTACCTAAAATCTCTTCATTTTCTAATTCGGTAATCTGCCTAAAAGTTTTATTAACCAAGGTGTACCTCGAATTTTTATCTTTTAAAAATATCATCGCCGTACAATTATCAATTACGGCCTGCAACAGCCTTTCATTCTCTTTTCGCGATGCTTCACTGGCAATTTCTTTTGCTTCTGCCAATGCTATGTTTTTATAACTTCTCCTAATATAAATGTAGCCCCACAGTACAATCAACAACAAAAAAATACTGCCGAATACAGAAATTGCCCAGGAGCGGGAACTGTCTGCGATCGTTTTTGCCGTACTGCTTTTAATGGCTTTTATTTGATAAGAACGAACATGGTCAATCGCAGTCCACACTATCGAAAACGGGTTGCCTTCGTAATTAAAAATCTTTTCTATATTTTCTGTTGTTAGTTTGGGCGGCAGCTTTTTTAAATCCTCTTCGGTTTGCTTCATCAGCCTTGGAAAAGCGAGATAAATTGTTTGTCCGTCTTCCTTAAGTAAAGGTATTTTTTGGGTGATTTGGTCTAATTTTTTTGCCTCTGAGCGAAACGCTTTCTCACAAAAATGAACACTATCTAACGATGATTGGCGCCTATAAAAAACATAATGATCCATGTTAAGCTGCAGGTTCCCTAAAGCATTGCTTAATTCCTGAACGTTTATTTGTTGGATTAACGTACTGGATTTGCTGGTAGCAACTAAATCAAGATTGGTTTTTAACAAAATGCCTGAGTAAATAACCGAAGCCAGGATAATAGCTATCGCAACAGTTAAGGTATGATTACGCTTTTGCATTTTGGTATTTGAGGATTTCGGCTTTGGGTTTATTTTACGCTAATATCAAAGATGGGTTGCAGTTATTAATTAGTTGACAGTTAAACAAAAAAGAATAAGAATTGCTGCTTGATCCGTAAATTTATCTTTAAGGGTATTGACAAGCAGATTGTTGTTGGAAGATTAACCCGTAAGCGGAGAATTCGACAATAATTTGTTTAAAGGAGCTTCTTCCAAAACCGTCCGTTCCGGGATGTTCGAAGTATTGTATTTCCAACGAATCAGCCTAATTTGCCCTTCTGCTATCTCTATGCCAGTGATGTCACCGTCGTTAAAACAGCAGCAGCCGCTGTTAAAGTAAAAAGGTTGGTAACTGGTGAAATCTGGTTCTGGGTCGCCTTTAATTTTACGCACGTTAATTTGTTGTTCTAAGCTGAGTATAGCCTGCGCATCCTGTGCTGTTTTTGCTATGCTTAATTGCCTGTACAAACTTTCTAAATGTGTTAATGATTGAAAGACAGGCTGATGTGTATGCCCGGTGATCAGCAGCAAGTCTTTTTGCCGGGCACTCCAACCAGCCATTATACTGTTATGTACTGTTTTTAGCTGATCATTATTGGCGGGCGTATTAACGTTAATTTGGAGATAAGCTTGAAAAGGCGCCCAGATATTAGATACAAACCATTTGCTAA
>CAZZVO010000100.1:0-12773 GCA_964657505.1 uncultured Mucilaginibacter sp. | reverse complement strand
TTGCAGCGCCGCTAACTGTGATTGGATAAACACCGGCAGGTGAACCTGCAGTAGCCGTAGTACTGACATTTGCCGGGGCAGTAAGGCTGCCCGGGTTATCGCCGTTAACAAAACCGCTGTAAGTAAAAGTTAAGGCAGGTACAGGCTGTCCGTAAGCAACATTAGCATTGTTGGCAGCAATGGTTAACTGGGCCTTGTTGACCGTTAAAGCTTGGGTGACATTGGCGGCGGCAATAAAGTTAGCGTTGCCCGGCTGGCTGGCAGTAATGTTGACCGTACCTGCGCCAACAATATGCAAAACATTGCCGTTGACGGTAGCCACCGCGGGGTTGCTGCTGGCATAAGCCAGGGGCAGGCCGGAAGTTGAGGTAGCGGCCAAGGTAAGATCGGCATCGCCATAGGTTTTAGCTGGCAGGGCGGCAAAGGTGACGGTTTGCGCTGCTTTTAACTTCAGTGCATTTATAGTATATGTGTTAGTAGTTACACCATCCTGCGCTGTTAAAGCTATTGTAATAATATTATTGCCCGTATTTAAGGTAATAGGCATGCCAGTATTGCTGCTTACTGTATTGCCATTCATTGTAATTATCGCTTTGGGATCACTGGCTATGGCTGTCAATGTTAAGCTGGTTGCGTCGCTGGTTAAAGTATCGGTATAAGCTTTAACGGTTGTTGTAAATGCTGGTGCAAGAGTACCTTTATCAGCAACCAATACGGCAAGCCCGGCATTGTTACTTAAAACCTGTGTTTTAGTTGTAAATGAAGCAATATTGCTTGTTGTTGTTCCTGATGAATCAGTAGCAGTTACTTTATAATAATAAGTGGTAGCTGGGTTTAAGCCCGAAGCTGTAAAAATAAAATTTCCCGGATTGTTTGAGGCGCTTGGTGTAATAGTAGTAGTTGCGCCCGAAAGGTCAGGGGTTAAACCATATATAAAGCTAACAGTTGGTATACCATTAACTGAATTTGCTGATGCGCTGATAGTGGCAGTATTTGTAGTTATTTCAGACGGAGATGAAACATTAACCACCGGAGGCGCCATTTGTACCGGCGCTTTGACGGTGATAGATACAGTGGCTGTATCTGTACCGCAGGTATTAGATGCGATAATCGTAAAATTTGTTGCAGTGGCTGTTGTAGTAGGTGTTCCGGATATTTGCCCTGTTGTGGTATCAAAACTTAAGCCATCAGGTAAATTGCCGCTAATACTAAAAATGGTAGCCGTTGATTTTTGCAGCGTGTTTGAACCATAATCAGCCATAAACAAATTGCCTGAAGAGTCAAATGCAGCCTGACGCGGCGAGCTTATACCGTTAGTAACTATATTGGTAACTTTGCCCGCCGGGTTGATTCTTGCAATAGCGTTGTTGCCATAATCAGCAACATAAATATTACCAAAGGTATCTGAACTTAAATGACGCGGCCCGTTAAAGCCCGAAGCAAATACAGTTTTTGTGGTAGCGCCAGCAGCTACCTTAATAACATCACCAACGCTTTGCTCACCAATATACATATTACCGTTTACATCTATGGCAATACCATATGGCGTAGTAAAGCCTGACAGATAAGTTGTTGCTACTGTATCGTTAGCTGCAATCTTCAATATATTTCCGCTTAGGTAGTCGGCTACGTAGGCGTTGTTAGATGCATCAAAGGCGATACCGTATGGATCATTGAAACCGGTTATAGTAGCGATAAGGTTACCAGCTGCATTATATCTCAAAATAGAATTTTCCGTAAATTGTGATACGTATATGTTACCCAACTTATCAACAGCAATTTCTGATGCTTGCGGATTTCCACTATTAATAGTGAAAAGCGCATTGCCAGCTGCGTTGAATTTAATAATATCGCCAGTAGTATTATTGGTAGTATATACATTGTTTAGTTTATCAATAGTTATGCTGAATGGTGTATCGAACGAAGCGAAAACTGCGGGTTGGTTATAAATAGCGGGAAAAAGTTTACCACCATTGCATGCAGGCAATAAAGATACGGTAGTACCTACAGTGAAAATTTGAGGTGACTTATAAGTTATTACAGGCGGAGTTTGGGAAAACACATTTGTTATTCCCAAAAAAGAGCTACTTATAAACAAGAAAAGTAATATAAGTTTCCTCAAAGTAAAAAATATTAATTAGGATATTTAAATATTTTTAATTGCGACTTTTATACGACACTTGAAAAAACTTTGTTATCAGATTAGAAAATAAATTAAGAGAATAGAAATCATAACCGGTTTTTTGATGGACCGATATTTTAGCTTAACTTTGACAGTGCTGACGGCTAATCGGAATACGAAGGCTTAGTAGTGATTCAATAACTTTTTGTTCCTTCGCCTCGTACTAATGGCTCAATTTGATAAACTTCCACAGAATGAGAAAAAATCAACTTTTTAAGTTAAGCTTATTACTATTACTCTTTTCTTCCTGCTCATCATATCGCGATAAAACATATTTTCAAAACCTTGATCGCTCTAAAGATTTAACCCAGCCTATTAATAATTATTCGCCTATTACTATACAAGTAGGTGATATTTTAGGGGTAAGCGTACACAGTTTAAGTCCAGAAGGGGATGCCCCGTTTAATGGCGGTGCTGCAGTAAGTACTGCTGCAAGTGCAGGGACTGCAGCTGTAGGGGCACCAACAAATAATGGTGCCAGTTACACTGTAGACCAGAAGGGGGAAATCCATCTTCCCCAAATAGCCCCTATTAAAGTAGCAGGCTTAACAATTGCGGAAGCCCAGGTTGCAATACATAATAACTTAACTAACGTATTAAAAGAGCCGGTAGTTAATGCGCATATTGTAAATTTTAAGATTTCAGTTATTGGAGATGTAGGGCATCCGGGTGTTTTTGCTGTGAACGGTGAAAGGATTACTTTGCTTGAAGCGCTAAGCAATGCCGGGGACTTAACCATAACTGCTAAAAGGCAAATTTTTTTAATCAGGGAAATTGATGGTGAAAGAAAGGTTATTAATATAGATTTAACCTCGTCCAATATCTTAAGTTCACCTTATTATTATTTAAAAAATAACGACGTTATAGTTGTTGATGCCGGAAAAGAAAAGTTTGCGCAAACCAGTTCTTTTAACAGAACCTTCCCTATCATATTATCTATGCTTTCATTCCTGATAGGTATAGTAGGTATCATTGTATATTCTAAGAAATGAGTAATCAACAAGCACCCTCTGATTTTTTTAATTCACCTACGGGTACAAGCACTTTTAAGCTAAGAGAAATATTTAAGAAGATAGGTTATCACTGGCCTTTGTTTATATTGTTTCTGACAATATCGTTTGCCATTGCTTATCTGTTTGTCAAGTTTGTTCAACCTGTATATGTTATTAACGCGAAAGTCTTAATTAAGGACCCTATAAATAAAAGGAATGAAGCAGCAGCATTACAAGAGCTTAATTTAACTGAAACTAATAAGGGCGTTGAAACTGAAATGGGTTTAATGACCTCCAGGCCAAATATCGATCAGGTAGTAACAGATTTGCAATTGTGGATAACGTATAAGGAGCCAGTCTCAAATTTTATATATAAAGATATATACTCAACCAGCCCAGTTGAATTTAAGCTGATCAAAGCTGGTTCAGCTTTGAATAAAGAATCGATTGATATTTTTATAGTAAATGATAAATCATTCACTATAAAACGATCAAATAACCAGGCCGAAAGTTTTTTATTTAACAATGAATTAAAAAGCACTTTTGGCACCTGGAAATTAGACACTACGCAGTACCTGAAAGATTATATTGGTAAAACCATACGAATAAATTTACAGAACCCGCGAGATGTTGTGAGCATTTATCAGCAGAAGATCAATTGCGTTAATTACGACAAAAAGAACCCTACTATTGATTTGAGTATTGAAGATGAGGCACCCGCAAGAGGCAGGGCCATTTTAAACGACCTGCTGCGTGTGTATATGGCTGCCTCGGTTGAAGATAAAAGACAGGCCAATCAAAACACCTTAAAGTTTGTAGAGGATAGAATTAACTCATTAACAGGCGAACTAAATAACGTGCAAAATAACCTGGTGGGTTTTAAAAGCAGCCGGGGCATAACGGAAATACCTGCTCAATCTACCCAATTTCTTAATGATGTACAAAACTCACAGGATAAACTGAATAGTATAAATATTCAAATCAGTGTGCTTGACGGAATTGAGCAATACATTAATTCTAACCAGGGCGCTGATAATCCGCCTGCTACTATTGGCTTAGATGATGCTCAGTTAAATAGCTTAATAAGCAAGTTGAATGAATTGCAGCTTACGCGTACAAAAATGTTGGCAACATTGCCTGAAAACAACCCATTGTTTACACCCATTAACCTGCAAATCAATACATTAAGATCACAAATAAAGGCTTATATTAAAGGGATAAGATCAACATTACTGCAAACACGGGAACATGTGAAAAGTATTGGCTCAAATTACGAGTCATCAATAAAAAGTTTGCCAGGTACAGAACGCGAACTCGGTAATATTAACCGTATGAAAGAGATAAAGGAAGATCTGTATGTGTATTTGTTGAAAAAGAAAGAAGAGATCAGTCTTGACTATGCCTCTACAATTTCTGATGCCAGGATAGTGGAACAGGCACATTACGATCACCAAAAATCGCCCTTACCTAACGAAACGTATGCCATAGCATTTTTAGCGGGCCTGTTATTGCCAGCCGGTTTGATTTTTGGTAGAGATGCCATAAAAAATAGGGTAATAAGTAAAGGCGAAATAGTAAATGATACAGGATTATCTGTGTTGAGTGAACTTGTTTTTGAAGAGAACCCTGAGCAAATTAGGGTGCTTAATAATAATTATTATATCAGCGAACAGTTCCGTGACCTGCGGACTAAGCTTAACTATTTGCAAGGTAAAGGCGATAAAGGAAAAGTTACCTTGTTAACGTCAAGCATCTCTGGCGAGGGTAAAAGCTTTGTATCGAGTAACTTGGCCGTAACATTAGCAGCCTCGGGGAAAAAGACAGTAATTTTAGAGATGGATTTGCGAAGACCGCAATTAGGTCAGATTTTTAAACTCGAAAAAGGCAAGCCTGGCATTACAGATTATCTTCATGGCGATGCCGTGAAGGCACAAATAGTACAAAAATCTACACTTACGGATAATCTCTTTATAATAAGTTGTGGTAAAACACCTCCCAATCCGTCGGAGTTGCTGGAAAGTGATAACCTATTGACCTTGTTTAATGACCTGAGGGCAAATTATGATCATATTTTGATTGACACCCCACCGGCCCACCTCGTAACAGATGCAACTATACTTGCATCAATGTCGGACGTAACCTTATATGTGATCCGACAGGATTATACTCCAAAGCCTGAACTTGAATTTATTAAAGAAATGGCTTTAAGTAAAAAGCTGCCGCGCTTAAACCTTATATTTAACGGTGTGCAAAACCACAAACACGGGTATGGCTATAAATACACTAAAAATGGTTATTATACCCAATCGCCCGAAATGGTTAAAAGTAAATTCAAAAAGTTTTTTAGCAGGTTTTAGGGTAAAGTCAATTATCTAATACTTATTAGAAAAGTCAAGATTGGAGTAATGTGCTTAAATTGAAAACGAATTTAAATTTAGATTAAGATAATCTTATTCGGGATGCTATTTTGAGTAGTATTGAATTTAATTACAAATGAGGAACATTATTCGAAGCTTATTTGAAAGTCCGAAATTTTCAAAGGCAATTGAAGGAGTTAAGCTCATAACTATACAAGGGTTTGCGCAATTCGCTGTTCAAATATTAGGTTTTCTTAGCGGAATTGTTATTATTAGAGTATTTAGTACAAAGGAATACGCTTTATACACTATCGCTAACACTATGTTAGGAGCTATGGTGGTGTTAGCAGATAGTGGTGTATCAACAGGAGTAATGGCTCACGGAGCTAAGCACTGGCAAGACAAAAAAGAACTTGGAAAAGTACTGGTTACCGGACTAAATTTACGTAAGAAATTTGCCGTTGTTATTTTTATAATTGTTATCCCGGTATTAATATATCTTTTAAATCGAAATGGTGCCACTTTGCTTTCTAGTTTATTGATAGCCTTATCGCTCATTCCAGCTTTTTTATCAGATTTGTCAGATCGGTTATTAGAAATTCCAGCTAAGTTGTTGCAGGATTTAGGAAGGTTGCAAAAGAATCAACTTTGGTCAGCTTTCGGACGATTTTCAATGACAATTTTGCTTGTGTTTATTTTTCCATGGACATATATTGCATTAATAGCCACGGGCATTCCCAGAATTTGGGCAAACGTAAGGCTTAGAAAAATTTCAGCTGAACACTCAGATTTAACGCAAGGGTCAGATCCAATTATAAAAAAAGATATTCTTGCTATGGTTACTCGATTACTACCTGGTGTTGTTTATTATTGCTTTTCTGGACAGATCACTATATGGATAATGTCAGTATTTGGTACCTCATCTGCTATGGCTAAAATTGGTGCATTAGGTAGAATTTCAATGATGCTTAACTTTCTTAGTATATTATTCAATACTATTATAATGCCTAGGTTTGCACGAATGCCAAATCAGTCTCATTTACTTTTAAAACGCTTAAATAAGGTTATTATAGGTTTGATTAGTTTATGTTTATTTATAATATTTTTTGTACACATATTTTCTACAGAATTACTTTGGGTTCTAGGAAAAAACTATATTCATTTAGAATACGAATTGACACTAATTATAGTGGGGGCGTGCGTTGGATTTATTGCAGGTTCAGTATTTAACTTGGCACTTAGTAAGGGTTGGACAATTAATCCTATTCTTTTAATTTCTGTAAGTTTGAGCGCAATTGTATTAGGGGTATTCTTTATTAATGTATCATCATTACGCGGAGTTTTGTTTTTTAATATCTTTATAGCAACTATTGAACTGCTAATGCATTTCATACATATTATGTATAGGATTATTAAATTAAAAAAAGTTGACTCCTATTAAAATTTTTGCCAATTCCGAATTTGTTACTGAACTAATCTAAAATACGTCTAACAATAACATATAAGAAAAGCAGATTAATACTTGCAACGCGAATGAAAAATGTGATAACGGAATTCAGGATTTGGATGTGTAATTTTATAATTGCTTATATACCATTTCATGTAATTAGGTTGGGCTATTATAAACATGTCATGAACTTTAAAATTGGTAAAGGATCAAGTATACATTTGGGCTGTCGTTTTAATACTCCGGGTATGTTCACAATAAAAGAAAACAGTACAATAAATCAATTTTGTCATATAGATAACCGTGGTGGAGTATCTATAGGCGCTAACGTATCTATTTCCCCAAAGGTTAACTTTGTAACAGCAGACCACGATATTATGACGGCTGATTTTATAGGTAGATGTGCACCTATAAACATTGAGGATTATGCCTTTATTGGCTATGGTGCTACTATTTTGCCAAATTGTATTATAAGAACAGGATCAGTTGTAGCAGCTACATCTTTGGTGACTAAATCTACCATTCCTTATGGAGTTTATTTTGGTATACCAGCACAATTAAAAAAACAAAGGACTCCAAATCTAACTTACAGCGGAAAATATAAAAGATTGTTTCATTAGTAAATGAACATTTAAAGTTGATTTGAATATGTGCTGCTGTAATTTAATACTTTCAAAAAATATTTAATCGATTTAAAAACGAAATCAATTAAGTAACGTATAAAAGTCGAATATTATAGTATAAATAACAATTAATGATTGATATTAACAAGGTTTTAATTTTACAAGGTACAGCTGTAGCTGAGTGGCATAATAGCCTGACATTAATCCAACAAGACCTACCTTGGAAATTTATAGAAGAAAATCACAAGTGGAATTTTTTATTATGGCATGAAGAAGACATTGCCAGAATTAAAGACATTCACGATTCAAGAATTGTTACCGCCAAGAGAAACATTGATTTTTATAATCAATCAAGAAATAATGCTATTGAAAAGATAGACGAATGGATTTTATCTTATCTTCAAATAAATAATATCGAAATATCAGAAAAAATGCATTCTGAAACACCCGGAATGATTATTGATCGGTTATCCATCATGTCCTTAAAACGGTATCATATGTTTGAAGAAACCCTACGTGAAGAAGCATCTATAGAACATAAGACAGCATGTATGAATAAAGTTAGAGTGCTTGATGAACAAATTGGTGATTTGGCATATTGTCTGCGTTTTTTGTTGAATGAATTAGAATTAGGCAAGTTAAAATTCAAGGTATATCGTCAATTCAAAATGTACAACGATCCAAGCTTAAACCCCGAACTTTACAAACGGGTAAAGTAAACGATGAATAAAAAAAAACAACTAATTATTGATTCTTCAAAGGGCGGCAATGGCGATATATGGATGCGGTTGATCAGCTTTTACTCTATGGCAGGCCTTTTATCTAATTATGAAATAAGACTTTTAATTCCTGCATTTTTTAAAAACTTAGCACAATACACATTCGGAGACCGAATTTTTTTTATTGATGAGACAGAAGCAGATACTGTACAGCTAAATTATACTAACTTAGGTATAATAGACCTATTTAAAGATGTCGTTCGAGGTAAACGATATATCTCTCCATATCAACGTTCAGTTATACATGACAAAAAGAAAAAAGAACTTAAGGATGTCATTAACATTGCATTGTTTACCGTAGCAGATGTGTTTGGCTTTGTGCAAATACCGGCCTGGAAATGGATTAATGCTTACCAAGGCTATTTAGATGTTATTGGTATAAAAAAGCTTAGAAAAGTAACATATGCAGATTATATTTCCCAATTACAATTAGACTACGAGGTAATTAATAAAAAGCTTGCTTTACAGATACCAATATCGCCCGAGCTGCAGTTTCCTGCTGATTTAAATGAAAATATAATAGTTTTTCCAACTGGTACAAGCAGGCAATTTGTGCCTGTTTGGTGGGCCGAACGCTATATGCCTGACGCTTATTATGCATTTTTTTATAAAGATGATGAAGCCAATATTTTTAAAGCTGCCGGATTAAAAGTTCTATCTTTTTACAAAGAACCTGGTGATATTATCGCGTTGTCAAAAATGTCTAAGTGGACTGTGTCAACAGATAGCTTTCCTTCGCATTTATTACAATATGCATCCAGTACTTGCAGTATAACTATAACTGAAGTGTTAAAATCACGAATTATTTCACCAGTTTTTAAAGGCAAAGTGATTAATGCGCAAGTGGAATGCCATCCATGTTTGCATTTAGCCAGAAAAATACATCCGTTTTGTGCTGCAGGATATTCTGAGTGTCAAAATTGGAGAAGCAGTATGTATACGAATGACCTTTTAAGTTCTATTAGTTAACAACAGCTAATATGGATAAAGTAAGATCTTTGTATTTGGAACTTTTAAGAATTATTGCTGCTTTATATGTTTTTTTGTATCATTTTGGCTCAGAAAAATTAGGAGATAAAATGTATTTTTCAACGCCAGAATTTAATAAAAAAATAGGATTAAAGTATCTTGGTGCACATTATTTCGTAATTGTTTTTTTTGTGCTTTCAGGATTTTTAATAACCATGTCGGTATGTAAATCTAAAGTAACACTTAAAAGTTTCTTCATTGCCAGACTAGGGCGCTTATATTCTGTATTATTACCTGCTCTAATATTTTCTTACATTGTAAGTTTTATTTTAGTTCATACAGTTACTTTAATAAATGATATTTATAGCTATGATCATTTAGCAATAAGATTCTTACTTAATATTACATTCTTAACACAAACTTGGACTTTGTGTGCAACTCCCCCACTAAATACCCCTTTTTGGTCTGTTAACTATGAGTTTATATACTATGCTATCATAGCGACTATTGTTTTGATAAAAAAACCTATTAGAAAAATAATATGCTTGATATTGTTATTTTTGATTGCTTGGCCCAAAGTTATGTTTCTTGCTCCGGCTTGGTTTGCAGGTAGTTTATTATTTTTTGTTCAGGATCGTGTAAAATTTGATAAGAAGTTGTCATACTTATCGTTTGTTATAACGCTTTTTTGTATAATTTTAGTGTTATCTAACCCTAAAATGATGCCGTTATCTAAGAATACTAATACTAATAACTTATTTAATTTTAATCTGCTGTACTCTTGGAACTATCAAGCTGATTTTCTTTTTGCACTACTTATTGCAGCCAACATCTATTTTCTATTCATAATATCAAGCAGTATTAACAAAATGCTTTCAGAGAAAACGATGAATATTTTTTATAATCTTACACGAAAGATTGGTAATTGCTCTTATACACTTTACTTATTTCATTTACCGCTTTTATTTTTTTATGCTACGGTTTTTCCTTATAATAAAACAAATCAAGTTCATCAGGCTGGAATAATATGTTTAGTGATAATAAGCGTTTTTTTTATTGCAAAGTATACCGAGTGGAAAATCGAATTTTGGCGATTATTAATGCAAAAGCTTTTTAATATGGGTACAAAACTCATTAATTACTTTATTCTCAAAGAAAGAAAAACTTTTATATCTAAATGAAAGTAGCTTTTTTATGTAATTCTATAGAGCCAGGCCGTGATGGTGTTGGTGATTATACAAGACGCATAGCTTCCGAACTGATAAATCAAAATTATACAGTACATATTATTGCACTTAATGATCAGTTTATAATAAATGAAGTTGTTGATAATGAGAACATTAATAGCAATGTATTGCATATATTAAGATTACCATCGATATGGCCGATAAAGAAACGTATTGAAGGTGCAAAAAAATATATGGAATATCTTGATATAGATTATATCAGCCTTCAATTCGTAATATATGGTTATCATTCAAAAGGGTTGCCTTTTGGCCTTGGAAAGCAATTAGCGTCACTTATTCAAAATAAACCCTGGCAAATTATGTTTCATGAAATATGGACAGGTATAACACAAAGGTCCCCTATTATTCATAAAATTTACGGATATCTCCAGAGAAAAATTATCAAAAATATATTAAGGCTTGCAAAGCCAAATGTAATAACTACAAGTAACAAGTTATATCAATGTGTTTTAGAAGATTATGGAATAAACAATACAATATTGCCACTTTTTAGTAACATTGAGGTAACTAAAGCACCCAATGATTACACAAAGACTATAACAGCACAACTTGGGCATGTAAATAAAACAGATTATCTGTTAATCGGTATTTTTGGTACCTTATATTCTAATGCAAATTTAGAAAAAGCTATTGAGCAGCAATTTGTTGAAGCCACATCAAAAAGCAAAAAGTTAGTTTTTGTATCTGTTGGAAAAGTTGGCTCGGAAGGTGTTGAAGAGATTGATAAGTTAAAAAAAATATTCTACAATAAGGTTGATTTCCATATTCTAGGTGAATTATCAGAATATCAAGTATCAACCGTTTTACAATTAATGGATATTGGGATATCCTGCACTCCATTTCAACATTTAGGAAAAAGTGGAGTTTTTGCTGCTCTTCGGTTACACAATTTAAAAGTATTAACACCAGTAAATGATCATATCCCTGAGTATGACACACAAATAAAAGAATACAATGAATACTTATTAATAAAAGAGCCGTATAAATGGAGTGTAAAATATGCTGTAAAAAATTATACTAACATTTTTAAATATCAATAATTCAATGAATAGGCTTTTAAACCATTATTATTAGCTAATGAAAATTTCTGTTTGCATACCCACTTTTAATCAGGCAAATTACATAGAAGCGGCTGTTCGAAGTGCTGCAAAACAAACATATCAACCATTTGAAATAATTGTATTTGATGATTGCAGTACAGATAATACTTATGCGATATTAACACAACTATCAAAAGAAATACCAACATTAAAATTGTTTAAACAGCAGAAAAATGTTGGAATTTCTGGTAACGTTGACATGTGTCTTCGTGCTGCAACTGGTGAGATAATTATTCGTTTAGATTCTGATGACCAGTTATTGCCTTTATATACAGAAAAACTACTTAAAGTTTTAAAACAATATCCCAAAGCTGGTTATGCACATTGTGCAATTCAAGAAATTGATCAGTTTGGAACTTTATTAAAAGAACGACACTTGATTAGGCCAACTGGCTATAAATCGGCTATTAATGCATTGGTAGAAGCAAGAAAAGGCTATAAAGTTGCTGCGAATATTATAATGTTCAAAAAGCAGGCGCTTGAAGCAGTAAATTACTTACAAAACAGACCGAATTTTGGCGAAGATTATCATTTAACATCAGCAATTTCAGCAGCAGACTTTGGAAATGTGTATGTTGATGAAGTACTTGCATGCTATCGTTTATGGGTAGATGGTGGAAAAATTAGACAGAAACGTAAGTTAGCTGAAATTGATGGAATTAGGCATGTATTTGACGATGTCTTGCAACCAGCATATTTAAAGAATAATTGGAAAATGAAGACATTAGAGAAAAGTCGAGAAAATTTTGCTTGTGCACAAGCCGACTGTTTAAACTGGGTAGTTTATTCTAATAGTGAAAAAGATCAAATAAAAAAAGAAATCTATAAGTTGTCCGATAGTTCGCTGGTCAAAATTACGATTTGGTTATATCAAAATAACTTGGGAATGGCTGTATTAATATTTGATAGATTTAAATCATTACCAAGGGCAGTTGTAAAAGAAGTTATAAAAAAAATAAATAATCTCGTTATTGTTGATAATGATAAAGCACCTGTTTTTAGAAAAATATAAAAAGTACCTGAAATGAGACACTACCGATAAGACACTATTAAGAAAAAAAACAAAAAAGAAAAGAT
>CAZZVO010000099.1:8883-12801 GCA_964657505.1 uncultured Mucilaginibacter sp. | reverse complement strand
ATGTTTTAGGTTAGCATTTTCACAAAATCAACACAAAAACAGATTATTGCGAACCAGTTTAAACGTGTTTTAGTGAAAATTGCCATACTTCTTTTATCCCTGTAAATTTTATTTTGGTGATCGATGCTTTGTAGAATAAGGCAATGTCAACTTCAGATTTCATGCGATAAAAGAAGTATCGCCAAATTTTAAACTGGTTTAAAAGTCTAAAATTCAATTTTTCATTTTAGCCAGGCTTTCTAAATTTACGATCGTTATTTCGCTTCCTTTTTTGGCTATCAAGGCTTCATCTTTAAAATCTGAAATGGTGCGGCTTACGGTTTCGGTGGCCATGCCAGTCATGGCAGCTAAGTCTTCACGGGTTATTTTAAAGCTTTCCTTTCCTTCAACTTGCTGGCCATGTAAGCGCACCATTGTTTCGGCCATTTTTTTTCGGACGGAATGATACGCCATTTGTAGCAATTGGTCTTCTTTTTCCCGAACCTCGTGCGACAATAATTTAATAAAACCGCGAGCCACATCCGGGTATTGGTGAAGCAACTGTTCCAGCACATCTTTTGGGATGAGGCACAAGCTGCTTTCCTCCAAAGCAGTTGCCGTATCAGCATGCGCTTCGTTAAGCAGCATGGCATTAACGCCGATGTAATCATCAGCATTGTAAATACCAGTCATTAATTCGCGCCCGTCTTCTGCCAGTTTAATACTTTTTACCTTCCCGCTAATCAATAAATACAATCCGTTCCCTTTGTCACCTTCATAATAAATCACCTGGTTTTTCTTGAAGTGGCGGGTTTTACGTTCCTGGATAATCTTTTTCAGTTCGTCCAAACCATTTTTTTTCGAGATCAATGTATCCAGCTTCTCGAACGATTTGCTGTAGAAATTTTGCTGTATTTCTTTTTTCTTCAACCGGCTTTCTATGGCATTTAAAAGCTCCATATCATCAAAAGGCTTGGTTAGGTAATCGTCGGCACCCATTTCCATCCCTTTCCGTAAATCAAGGCGTTCTGCTTTAGCTGTTAAAAATATAAAAGGGATAGTTGCTGTTTCCGAGTTTTTATTTAACAGGTACAATACACCGTAGCCATCCAGTTCGGGCATCATGATATCGCACAAAATAATTTCCGGCTGATGTTTGGTAGCCAGTTCAACGCCTGATTTTCCGTTGATGGCTTCATACACTTGGTAACCTGCCAGTTCCAATATTTCTACAATATTTTCGCGGATATCATTATTATCTTCAATAATCAATATTGTCTTACTCATGATATTGGAAATGAAATGGTGAATAATGTTCCCTGGTTTACCGTGCTTTCAAATGCTACATCCCCGTTCATCAAGCTGGTATAACGGGTAAGGATGTTTAAGCCCAAGCCGGTGCCAGGGATTGTACCGGTATTATGTGCCCTAAAAAACGCTTCGAATAAATGTTTCTGATCTGCTATCGGGATGCCGATGCCGTTATCTTTAACCGTAATTATGCACTTTTGGGCATTGATTTCTGTATTGAAATCTATAAAAGTATTCTCGCCCGAATATTTGATAGCGTTGGTAATTAAATTGTTAATACAACTTTTTAACAGGTTCCGGTCCAGTTTAACCGAGCTATTTGTACCAGTATGCTGGTAAATAATATTTTGATTCTGTTTTGCCGTCACCTGCATTTCTTCGGCTATTTCTTCCGAAAATTTAACCAGGTCGAAATTTGTAAAAGTAACTTCTTCCTTTCCTGCTTCCAGTTTTTCCAGCGAAAGAAAATCGTTCAGGATGGTAGTAAGGTTGTTAACCGCGCTTTTTATTTTCCCTACATGCTTGGCGATGTTGGGGTTTTTTAAAGATTCGGCATATCTATCAATCAAAGAAGCAGATAGTTTTACCGAAGTTAAAGGCGTGCGGAATTCGTGTGAAGCCAGCGACACGAAGCGGCTTTTTAGCTGGCCAAGTTCTTTTTCTTTGTCTAAAGACTGGCTTAATTCTTCTTTAGTCAACTGCAAAGCAAGCACTGTTTCTTTTAACGATAAAGTGCGTTCTTCTATCAGTTCTTGCAAGTGTCCGGCATAATCTTTCAACTTTCTTTCGGCTTCTTTTTCCCTGCTCAAATCGTGGATAAAACCGGTATAAATTTTTCGGCCTAAAAACTGCACTTCGCTTAAAGCCAAACGGAAAGGAAACACAGTACCGTCTTTTCTTAATCCCATCACTTCACGGCCAGTACCAATAATATTTCTTTTTCCGGTTAAATATGGTTGAAAGGCAAAGTTGTAATGATGTTCTCGTTCTGCATCGGGCATCAGCATAGTAACGTTTTTGCCGATTACCTCTTCAGGTTCATAATCAAATAAAATACAGGCAGCCGGGTTCATCAGCTCGATAATTCCACTTTCATCAGTAGTAATAATACCATCGATGGCGTTTTGAATGATGGCAATTAGTAGGGCAGCGTTTTCCATGTGTGATCATGACCGGAAATGGATCACAACTACAAATATCAACAATAGTATATGGATTTGGAGGGAATTATTACAGGTATAAAAATGATATTGGTCACTTTTTAAAATCTGTCAAATTATGTTGTCGATCATTTTTGTCATGATGCAAGTCATATTTTAATCAAATGATAATTAGAAGTTTTGTAACAAAGAGAAACAATCATGGAAACAGTAATTAGTCTACCAATCCAACCTGCCGGCGATGATGTAACCGAAAAAAACAGAAAAACAGTTTGGGGCAAATACCTGGCTTTTGCAGATAGCCAGGCCAGGAACAAAACTTTTTGGTTTCTGCTCTCCTTAATCGTTCAGGGCGTATTTTTTCTGCCGATACCAATGGTATTGATGTTTTACTACAATGCGCCGGTTGCGGTAGTGCCCGTTACCGTGTTGCTATATCTGGGCAACATTATAGTGGGTATGGGCGGTTATGGCATCCGGGTTTTGCTTGCTGTTTCAATTGTAAGCGTTATTATCAATGTCGGTATGCTGGCCTTGTTTATTTTATTAAGCCATTAAAGGCTTCCCGGCATATTCTTCGTGCTTCTTTTAGGGCAGTAAAAGCAGCATATCAATTTTGATGTGGTAAAAGAAGTATCACACTTTTTCGGGAAGCATCAAAAAAACTCTAACCTTTTTATTAAAAATTGTGATCAGCATCACAATACATTGTGATTACCGTCATGGTGGAAACATTTTGGAAACATCACTTTTACAACATCAAATTAAAGCCGATCCAAATTATTATGCTGCCGAAAACAATGAAAGCCGCCGTACTCCATGAGTTTGGCGGCTTATTAACTATTGAAGAAACGCCCGTAAAAGAACCTGGCGAAAACCAAATTTTGGTAAAAGTAATTACCTGCGGCGTTTGCCATACCGATTTGCATGCTTGCGCCGGAGACTGGCCGGTAAAACCCAAAGTCCCACTAATCCCAGGGCACGAAGCCGTTGGCTACGTTGTTGCCCTTGGCCGCGAAGTAAAAAACATTAAAGAAGGCGACATCGTGGGCGTGCCTTGGTTGTACAGTGCCTGTGGTTTCTGCGAATTCTGCATCACTGGTTGGGAGACTTTGTGCGAAGCCCAGCAAAACGGCGGCTACAGTGTTGATGGCGGTTATGCTGAATATGTTGTTGCTGATGCCCGTTATGTTGCCCATTTCCCTTCTAATATTAATTTCTTGGAGATGGCACCGATCATTTGTGCCGGCGTTACCGTTTACAAAGGTTTAAAAGAAACCGATACCAAACCCGGCGAATGGGTTGCCATTTCCGGCATCGGCGGTTTAGGACATTTAGCTGTTCAATATGCAAAAGCCATGGGCTTACATGTTGCAGCGATAGATGTGGCCGATGATAAATTAGAACTGGCCAAAAGCCTCGGGGCAGAATTAACGGTTAATGCTAAAGAACAGGATCCCGGCGAATT
>CAZZVO010000099.1:7442-8873 GCA_964657505.1 uncultured Mucilaginibacter sp. | reverse complement strand
AAACCGGCGGTATGCACGGCGTTTTGGTTACGGCAGCTTCGCCGATTGCTTTTAAACAAGGGCTTTCTGCTCTGCGGCGGAAAGGCACACTTTCGCTTAACGGATTGCCGCCCGGAAGTTTCGACCTGCCTATCTTTGATACCGTTATCAATGGAACGACCATCCGCGGCTCCATTGTTGGCACCCGAAAAGATATGCAGGAAGCCATTGCTTTTGCAGTTGATGGCAAAGTAAAAACCACCGTTCACGCCGCTAAATTGGAAAACATCAATACCGTTTTTGATGATATGAAAAAAGGCGATATCAGCGGGCGTATTGTTTTGGAGATTGCCGCGCCTTGATCAAATCCGACATAAATTAAGATACATACTTCTAAGCGATGCTTCTTTTATCGCCTCAAAATTCTAGGCATAAAAGAAGCATCAGCATCTATCAAACCTAAATTAAACATACGTTAAATTTCAACCGCTCATTAATTCTCAAAATCATGTCTATACAAACAGTTAACCCAAACACCAACAAGGTTGTAAAATCTTTTGAAGAAATGAGTGATGAAGCCCTGAACGCCGCAGTTACACAGGCAGAAAGTGCTTACCTCAACTGGCGCAAAACCAGCTACAAAGAACGCGCAGTTGTCCTCCATAAAGTAGCGTCGTTAATGCGGGGGAAAAAAGAATTTTTAGCAACGCTGATCACTTTAGAGATGGGCAAACTATTCGCCCAGGCAGAAGGCGAAGTCGTCCTCAGCGCAGATATTATTGATTATTATGCTGATAACGCCGAAAACTTTCTAAGTGATAAACACCTCAGTCCGGATTACGGCAAAGCATTTATACGCTACAGCCCGATTGGCGTTTTGCTGGGCGTTGAGCCCTGGAACTTTCCATTGTACCAAGTCGCCCGTTTCGCAGCACCAAATATTATGGTGGGCAACACGATTTTGGTGAAACACGCTTCCATCGTTCCGCAATGCGGCATCGCTATCGAAGATTTATTTGAAGAAGCCGGTGCACCTGCCGGACTTTATACCAATTTGCTGATCTCAGGCAAACGTGCTTCCGCTCTGGTTGCCGATGAGAGGATCAAAGGCGTTTCGCTAACTGGAAGTGAAGCCGCCGGTGCCAGCATTGCCGCAGCCGCAGGGAAATTTTTAAAGAAATCTGTATTGGAATTAGGCGGAAGTGATGCTTTTATCATTTTGGAAGATGCAGATATCGACCAAGCTGTAGAATGGGCGGTAGTTGGGCGGATGAACAATAACGGCGAGTGCTGCGTAGCCGCTAAACGTTTTATTGCGGTTGAAGCCATTGCAGATGAATTTATCAAAAAGTTTACCGACAAACTTGCGCAACTAAAAGTAGGCGACCCGATGGACCCAAGTACGGAATTAGGCCCGTTAAGCAGCGAAGCCGCAGCCGTAGAACTGGCCGA
>CAZZVO010000099.1:0-7342 GCA_964657505.1 uncultured Mucilaginibacter sp. | reverse complement strand
GGCAAACGCGTAGCCGACCAGATTGATACCGGAATGGTTTTCATCAACCACCCAACCTGGACACAAGCTGATCTTCCTTTCGGTGGCACCAAACGTTCTGGTTACGGCCGCGAACTTTCTGAATTGGGCATTGAAGAGTTTGTGAACAAAAAACTGATCCGCACCAGCGAAGTATCTGATCCGTTTTAAGGAAAAGCTTTTTAAAATTAAGCAGGTAGAATACTTCTTTTATCAGGGTAAAATTTAGCCTTTAATATTTTTCATGCGATAAAAGAAGCATCGAAATAAATACCATTAAGTCCAGGCAGCCGCAAAAAAGCTGTCTGGATTTGTATTTCCCCATAAAAACAATGCTTCTTTTAGCAAGGTAAAATTGGTATAAAAAGCTAAATATTTGAATACAAGATAAGCGAAAATATAAAGGTTTATCCTTCAAAAGAACATCAATTACTGCAACATGTATATTGAAAAAATAAACAAGCTTACCAATACAAATAACAAAATTAGCCCAAGCCAAGCTGTTAGTGCAAAGCCAACCCAAACCATGAAAGCAATGGTTATGGAAACGCCGGGAAAAGCATTGGTATATAAAACGGTTGATACGCCAACGCCATCCAAGCAACAAGTATTAGTTAAAATTATTGCTTGCGGGGTTTGCCGTACCGATTTGCATATTATGGATAGCGAACTTCCTGATCCAAAGCTTCCCCTCGTGATGGGCCATGAGATCATCGGCACAGTTGTAAAGCTGGGCAGTGAAGTAACAAAATTAAAATTGGGCGAAGTGGTAGGCATCCCCTGGTTGGGCTACACTTGCGGCAAATGCAAATATTGTTTAAAAGGCCAGGAAAACCTGTGCGAAAACGCGCTCTTCACGGGTTATACCATTAACGGCGGATATGCGGAATATACGGTTGCTTACCAGGACTACTGTTTCCCGATGGCAGCGCGTTACAGTAATCCTTCTGGTGCGCCCTTGCTTTGCGCCGGGCTGATTGGCTACCGTTCTTACCAAATGACGGGCGCACAAGTTGAGCATTTAGGCGTTTATGGTTTTGGGGCTGCTGCACATATTTTGATACAAGTTGCGCTTTACCAAAACAAAAAAGTTTATGCTTTTACGCGGGACGGGGATTTAGAAGCACAAAAATTTGCAATGGATCTGGGTGCTGTTTGGGCAGGCGGTTCTTCTGCACTGCCTCCTGTAAAACTCGATGCAGCAATTATTTTTGCACCTGCCGGCAACCTCGTTCCCAAAGCTTTAAAAGATATTGATAAAGGTTGCAGCGTGGTTTGCGGAGGAATACACATGAGCGACGTACCTTCGTTTCCTTACGATATTTTGTGGGAAGAAAGGATGCTGCGTTCTGTTGCCAACCTTACCCGAAAAGATGGGATCGAATTTCTGGAACTTGCAACCCAAATCCCTATAAAAACTGAAACCCATTTATTTCCGCTTCATGAAGCGAATGAAGCACTCGAAGCTGTTAGAAACGGCAAAACGCAAGGTGCTGTAGTTTTGGTGATGTAAAAAGCCAAATACTTCTTTTAGACCATTAAAACTATAATTTTTTGAAGATGCAAAGCTTAATACTGGTTTGTTAGTGCTAAAAGAAGCATGCGCCATTAGTAGTAGTTAGCCCAATAATTATACAATGAATATTTGAAAAAGTTGTATTTGTTGCGGTTATCATATCCCTCCAATTATGATTGAAAACATTTTTATTAATGAGTACCGTCATTTCCTATAGTAGGCTTAGCAGCTAAATTTGGATTGTCAAAAGAGGTTAGCACAAAAAAACAATGGCGTAGCTTTAATACTAATCTTCCTGCAATTTTCACTCAGTAAAACTATCGGGGCATCCTTTATTACAACAATTTTTGGTGGGATGGATTGCCGTTTATCATAGCAAAAAGCACAGCGTCTATTTTAAAAATCAATGTAAGATCAATATAAATATTATGGAACAAGCATCAACTCCTCCAGCCATTTCTTTGCCGAATGGTTCGGTATCTGCACAAACGAGCTGGCATATTGTACCTGTAAACTCCAAACTAACCTTTACCGCCACGCACCTTGGCATAGCGGACGTGGCAGGCTTGTTTAAAACTTTTGAAGTTACTGCCACAACCAGTCAATCAAATTTTTGCGATGCCGTTTTTGACCTTTCTGCTGATGTTGCCTCTATCAATACAGAAGTGGAAATGCGCGACAACCATTTGAAAAGCCCAGACTTTTTTGATGTAGAAAAATTTCCAAAACTGACCTTCAAAAGCACGGTGATAAAAGAAGTAAGCAAAGATAGATATATACTTATCGGCAACCTTACCCTTCATGGCATTACAAAATTGGTAACGTTGGATTTGTGGTACCGAGGGACAACTTACGACCAGGTAACAAAAGGGGATTTAGCAGGCTTCCAGCTAACCGGAAGTTTAAATCGTTCAGATTTTAATATCGGGTCAGCATTTCCACCACCAATGTTAAGCGACAAAGTGAGCATCAAAGCAGATGGCGAATTTCAAGCCATATAGCTTTTTAAATACAACATCAAGGCCATCATTAAATTTAAGTACAATTAAATAAAATAACCATGTTAAAAAGAGTATTAATTACCGGCGCTACCGGAAACATTGCATCACTTGCAATCCCGGTATTAATTAAAAACGGATTATCCATAAGGGCTTTTGTAAGAGATCCGAAAAAAGCAGAAGGCTTGCAAAAGCTTGGTGTTGAGATTGTTGTAGGAAACTTGTCTAACCAGCAATCAATAACCGAAGCGGCCAGGGGGATGGATGCCGTTTTATCTATTACGCCGGCAGGGCCAGATGCTGTGGCACAAGGTAACGCCATTACAAAAGCGGCAAAACAAGCTGGTGTAAAACATTTGGTAAGGCAATCGGCCATCAAAGCTGCCGAAGATGCACCAACTGAAAACGGACGGTCGCATTTTAAAACGGATGCAGAAATAATGGCGTCTGGCGTTCCCTATACTATTTTAAGGCCACATTTTTTTATGCAAAACCTTTTTGCATCGGTGCCAACAATACTTCAAGAAGGCAACATGTATTGGGGGTTTGGACAAGGAAAGCTGGGCATGATTGATGTGCGCGACATTGCCGATTGTATGGTAAGCCTGTTAACAAACGGGGGACATGAAGGTAAAATTTATAACCCGACCGGTCCGTCATCTATCACTTTTACCGAAGCATCAGCAATCATATCAAAAGGCATAGGGAAGCCCGTAAATTATGTTCCCATTTCTAACGAAGCGGTAGGCGAAGCAATCTGCTCAATGGGTCAGGGCGAATGGGCTGCCAAGTTAATGATGGATTATTCGACAGCATACAGTGCTAATTGGGGCGATTACACTAACAACGATGTGGAAACCATTACGGGTAATAAATCGAGAAGCTTTCAGCAATTCTTTGACGAGGTAATGAGTTTTGGTTTTAAGCAACCAGCAAAATCAAAAGAAGCATTGGTAATGGAGTAAATGATTTCAGTACGCTTTAATAGACGATCCACAGATTGAAAGCGTAGAAAACGTCGGCTTTCCGCATTATTCATGAGAAATGCCCTTTACAGCCCGGCTGTTGTGTAGTGCTAATGATGACGTACAAAGAAGTGATTAAACAAAACAAGTTAAAATTTTTTCTTAACAATTTTAAAATTATCATGGCAAAAGCATATTGGACCGGAACCTCTACGGTTCACGACATGGATGCATCTGGAAGTACAGAGTCGCCAACAGGGAGATTATGACAAAATATGGTGCAAAGTTTATTGTTATGCACGGGCAAACCATTGCTGTGGAGGGCAGTGCTTTTCTGCCAACACAAACCCTGGTAGAATTTCCGAGTTACCAGGATGCTGTAGATTGTTACAACTCACCCGAATACCAGGAAGCTGCTAAAATTCGCCATGCATCAGCAGAAGGTTCTATGATTATTGTGGAAGGCTACGATGGTCCGCAGGGATTAGATCTCTAACCATTATCTGCCAGGTTAAAGGGCAGCAATACATTTTTTGTAAAGCTGCCTTTAATTAAACCATTGTTGAAACGACATAAAATGTTTAAAGAAATCCTTAACAAGTGCGGCGAAGGCTTTTACCATATATCTTCGTAATTATCCGCATTAAAAGGGGCTTCTTTTGATGGGTGTTGCAAGTAGATGGAGCACCGCTCAAAAATCTGGAATACTTCTTTTATGCCTTAAAATTTTTGTTGTAATTGATAAGATTAAAAAAAGGCACAGGATTGCAATATTTTAATGGATAAAAGAAGCATCGAAAAAATCTTGAATAAAAACAGTTTAACTAAAGGTACTTCAGTAAAAAACAATTAGAAATGGAAACGTTACACATAGCGAAAGCTACATCTACAAGTAGATATAGTAATTGCTAACGTGTTCAACATATTTTATATGAAATGGAAATAGGTATTGATAGTTTTGCAGCACAATTTGATGGTACAAATCCAGATGTAAAAGATGAGGATGCCTTGTCGCAACTGCTCGATAGGATTGAGCATGCAGATCAGATGGGGCTGCATTCATTTGGCATTGGTGAGCATCACCGCAAAGAGTTTCTCGACTCTGCACCAACTATGATTTTAGCTGCTGCGGCGGCACGAACCAAAAGCATTCGGCTTCACAGTGCGGTAACGGTGCTTAGTGCAGCAGACCCGGTAAGGATTTTTCAAAGTTTTGCAACGTTAGATTTGCTTTCAAAAGGCAGGGCCGAGATTGTAGTTGGCCGCGGGTCATTTATAGAAGCTTACCCTTTGTTTGGTTTGAACTTGCAGGATTATGATGCCCTTTTTGCAGAAAAGCTCGAACTGCTTCTTAAAATCCGTGACAACGAAATTGTAACCTGGTCAGGCAAGTTTAGGCCAAGTTTAAAAAATCAGCCGGTTTATCCAAGGCCAGTTCAAAAAACTTTACCTATTTGGCTGGGTGTTGGCGGCACTCCGGAGTCTTTTGTAAGGGCAGGTATGCTTGGTTTGCCTTTAATGATTGCAATTATTGGTGGTGAAACCCATCGCTTCCGTCCCTTGGTCGATTTGTACCGTCAGGCGGGTTTGCGGGCAGGGCATCCACCTGAAAAACTAATTGTAGGGATGCACGCGTTTGGTTATGTAGCAGAAAATACTAAGCAAGCTGCAGATGAAATGTATGAAGGATATAAAATTGCAATGTCGGGCCAATTAGCTAAAGACCGGAATTTTCCGCCTGTAACAAGGCCGCGGTTTGATGCGCAGGCCGGTCCGCTTGGTGCCTTTTTATTAGGCAGCCCGCAAGATGTTGCCGAAAAAATAAAACGCCACAGCGATGCTTTAGGCGGACTAACGAGAGTTAATTTCCAAATGGACACGGCAAACATTCAACATGAACATTTAATGAAAGCCATTGAATTAATTGGAACACAGGTAATACCAATGGTAAAAGAAAAAGGATTATAACAACCGCATACAAATCAAAAACATGATAGCTATAGGAACCAAAGCGCCCGGATTCGAACTTAATTCTACCCCTGACCAAAAGTTGAAATTAAGTGATTTTACAGGCAAACGGCTTATTCTCGCTTTTTATCCGGCAGATTGGAGTCCGGTGTGCGGCGACCAAATGTCGCTCTACAATGAAACATTAAAGTATTTCAAAAAACATAATGCTGATATCGTTGGCATTTCGGTGGATGGAAAGTGGTGCCACACTGCTTTCGAAAAAGATAGAAAACTGCATTTCCCACTGCTTGCCGATTTTGAACCAAAAGGCGAAGTAGCCAAAGCCTATGGCGTTTATAATGCAGCCAGCGGACAGGCACAACGGGCTTTGTTTGTGATAGATGAAGAAGGAATAATTCGATGGAACTATTTGTCGCCCGATGGTATTAATCCGGGTGCCGATGGGATATTAGATGCATTAGAAGAAATGGATGCAAAAATCAAAGTGTAAAATTTAATCGTACCAAAATGCTAAAACCTTCGGTAAATAAAGAAGACCACATAACCGGTCCGGAAAATGCTTCGATCACTTTGGTTGAGTATGGCGATTACGAATGCCCGTATTGCGGCCAGGCTTATCTAATCATTAAAAATATTCAGCAACAGATGGAAGACAACCTACGGTTTGTATTTAGAAACTTCCCTTTGCAGGAAAGTCACCCGGATGCATTTGGCGCAGCCATCGCAGCGGAAGCTGCTGGTAAGCAAAATGCCTTTTGGCAAATGCACGATACCTTGTTTGAAAACCAGGATCGTTTAGGAGATAATGATTTGTTGGCGTATGCAGCAAAACTAAAATTAAATGTAAAAACATTTACAACTGACATTAAAAACCCTACATTGAAATACAAAGTTGAAGCTGATTTGGAAAGCGGGGTTAGGAGTGGTGTAAACGGAACACCAACCTTTTTTATCAACGGCAGTCGGTATGATGGAAGTTGGGAAGAGGAGGAGTTTACGCAGTATTTAAAAAGTTTAATACAGTAGAATAGCTTAGAAATTAAACAACTAACTCCCATGCTTCTTTTACCACCTAAAATTATATAGTAGCTGTATTTTTTGGTTCGATATCAAATCAGAAACAAAATTTACAGGCATAAAAGAAGTATTATATTTTTTCCTGATCAAAATTTACCTTGCAAAAATTTGTGAACAGTTATTTTCCGCGGAGAAGTGAAATTCTTTATCACCTAAAAGTCTTTGCTTATTTTAGGCTCTGTTTTTATATTGTGATGGGTTAAGGCCGGTATTATTTTTAAAGAACTTACTGAAAAAAAACTGATCACTAAAATTCAGCAGCTCGGAGACATTTAAAACCGAAAGCGCGATATCATCCAGTAATATTTTTGCTTCAACTATAACCATTTCGTCAATTAATTCGCCGCATGGCTTGTTAGTTAATTCTTTTATAGTTTTAGAAAGATGGTTTGATGTAATACACATCTCTCCGGCGTAATATTGAACGCTTCTTTCTTCCTTAAAATGAATGGCAAGCAACTCAGTAAATACGTGAAGTATTTCCTCTTTGCGTGTAGGGTTTGGAGTGGTATGGATCCTGTATTTACTTAAAATAGAGGCAAGTTCAAAAAGGAATACATTAAATCCGTGATACAATACCTCGGTTTTATAAAAATGGATTTCTTCTGAGATATAATTTTTTCTCATCGAACTCATAATATTCTCCAAAACTTTCACCTCATCATCATTAAGCGAAAAATGAGGATAATCATACCAGGCAGCGTAGTGTAATAATCTTAGGTGGTAAAAGAAGCATAATAAGAAGTTGAGTAAACTGTAAAGAGGCTTTAAGCTTGTTAATTTTTTAATCTTCTTCT
>CAZZVO010000098.1:0-12970 GCA_964657505.1 uncultured Mucilaginibacter sp. | reverse complement strand
AGGGATCGGGTTTGTCTTGATTTTTTGGTTCTTTTTCATCAAGGAAAAAGAACGTTAAATACATCCTAAAATAAAACTTACATAACGATTCTAACTATCTTAACATTGATTTTATCAGTTTTTGATTGATAAAAACAGTACGATGTAAACAAGGATTTTTAACTGATCGTGGATACCGGTTAAAATATATCTTTGGCTAATCGGTTTTCGCAGCCTGAAATTGGAGAACAAACTCCATGCAAACAGCCGGCTTTAACAGATTTATGCCGATAAAAACAGTATTGAATGAAGATTGAACAATTTGAAGATAAAAGCCTGTCGCATTATTCTTACGCCATATTAAGCGGATGCGCCGCAGAAATTGTGTTGATCGATCCTTCCAGAAATATCAAACCATACCTGGAATTTGCAGCAGATAATCAGGCAGAAATCATCGGCGTAATAGAAACGCATCCGCATGCAGATTTTGTAAGCGGACATTTGGAATTGCACGAAACAACCGGTGCAATAATCTATTGTTCCAAGCTTTTAGGAGCTATTTATCCGCACCAAACTTTTGATGATGGCGATACAATTTCCTTCGGGAAAATCAAATTAAAAGCGTTAAATACGCCAGGCCATTCGCCCGATAGTATTTGCATTATTTTGGAACACGAAGGAAAAGACCATGCTGTTTTTACCGGTGATACTTTATTTATCGGTGATTGCGGCCGGCCGGATTTGCGCGAAATTGCCGGCAACGTAACCGCGACGCGAGAGGAACTGGCCAGTAAGATGTACCATTCCCTCCGGCAAAAATTAATGGTTTTGGATGATTCTGTAATTGTTTATCCGGCGCATGGAGCTGGTACTTTATGCGGAAAAGCTTTGAGTGATGCCAATTCCAGCACGATTGGTAACGAGAAATTAAGCAACTGGTCTTTGGCAGATTTATCTGAAAATCAGTTTGTTAAAATGTTATTGGAAGATCAGCCTTTCGTGCCCAAATATTTTTCTTATGATGTGGAGCTGAACAAAAAAGGTGCAGCAATGCTTCGTTTATCCATAGAAAAAGTCAATATTGAGAAAAATATAAGGTCGGAAACCTTTGCCTCAACTTTGCAAAAAGAGGTGGTTGTTATTGATACACGCCCGGCAGATCAGTTTAAAAACGGCCATCTCCCAAATTCAATTAACCTGATGGCAAATGGTAAATTTGAAACCTGGCTGGGAAGCATCATTGCGCCGGGCGAACTATTTTACTTGGCAGCAGCAAACGAAAATCAGCTTGCCGAAATGCTTCTGCGGACGGCAAAAATTGGTTACGAAGTTTTTATCAAAGCAGCTTTTGTGTTGAATGATGGAGAAATAAAATCAAGCCGGTTTGATTTGGAAACTTTTCGAAATGATCCTAATGCTTTTCACATCATCGATATTCGAAATACAACAGAAGTGAAAGAACATCCTGCTTTTTCGGCTGCTTTGCACATCCCTTTACCAGAACTGCGCGAAAGGATCAACGAAATTACTATCGATAAACCAATTGTAGTCCATTGCGCAGGCGGTTACCGCAGCGCGGCAGGCAGTAGTATTTTAGAAATTGTTTTGCCTGACAACGTTGCCGTTTTTGATTTAGGCTCAGCAATCACCAAATTTATGTAATATTGACAATTGCATCAAAAAAAGGCATGTAAAAGAAGCATGAAAGTATCGGGCTGGTTGATAACGGTTTTCGTGGTAATCCTTCCGACAACTTTTCTGCCAAACTGCTTTGCCCAAAACCCAAAACTTGTTCCTGTTGCTAAGGCCTGGGCCAATAATTCTGTAAATGCGGTCGTTTTTCGGAAGAATTCTTTGGTTACTTTTCGGGATACGCAGTTTATTGCTTTTTATGATCAGGAGCAATATGTAGTCCTCGGCAAAAGAAAATCGGGCGCAGCCACATGGCAATTGCAGAAAACCCAATACCAGGGCAATGCCGCCGATGCACACAATACGATTGCAATTATGGTTGACGGCGATGGTTTTCTGCACATTTCCTGGGACCATCATGGCAATCCGTTGCGTTATTGCAGAAGTATTTCGCCGGGTTCTTTAATTTTAGGCGATAAAAGAAGCATGACCGGCACCAAGGAAAACCAGGTAACATATCCCGAGTTTTATAAACAGCCAGACGGTAATTTATTGTTTTTTTTCCGCGACGGAAGGTCTGGCCAAGGCGATCTAATCATCAATCAATACAATACAAAAACCCAAACCTGGGCGCAGTTAAGCAATAATTTGATCAGCGGCGAAGGTAAACGCAATGCTTACACCCAGGCTTGCGTAGATGCAAAAGGGACGATCCATGTTTCCTGGGTTTGGCGCGAAAGCCCGGATGTGGCCAGCAACCACGATATGTGTTACGCCCGTTCTGTGGATGGCGGAAAAACCTGGGAAAAATCGACCGGCGAAAAATATCAGCTTCCTATTACAGCCGCAACAGCAGAATATGCCGTCAAAATTCCACAGAAAAGCGAACTGATCAACCAAACTTCGATGACTGCCGATGCTGCGGGAAATCCATACATCGCAACTTATTGGTGCGATTCCGGAACCACCGTTCCGCAATACCACATCGTTTACAAAAACGGAAGTAGCTGGAAAACAAGCAATCTCGGTTTCCGCAAAACAGCTTTTAGTTTAAGCGGCGGCGGCACAAAAAGCATCCCGGTTTCTCGTCCGCAAATCCTGGTTTCCCCAAAAAAACACCATCTTGCAGTCTTGTTAATTTTTCGGGATGCAGAACGCGGCAGCAAAGTTTCGGCAGCAATTTCTTCGGATATTGAAAAAGGAAAATGGGTTTTAAAAGATTTAACAAACCAAGCGGTCGATGCCTGGGAACCAAGTTACGATACAGAATTATGGCATAAAAAAAGCATCCTGAACCTGTTTATAGAAAAAGTAGAACAAGTGGACGGCGAAGGAAAAGCAAGCATTCCGCCGCAAATGGTGCAGGTTTTGGAGTGGAAACCGGAGATTAAATAACATTTAATTTTATCATAAATACTGTTTTTAGCGCATGAGATTTAGATCAGTTTTTTGTATCGGATTGATAACTTGCATCAGCTTTTCGCTGGCTTGTTTTGCACAAAAAAATGCTTCTTTTAAGCAGGATAAAAAGTTGCTGCAAACCATCAGCACTAACTTTAAAGATGCAGCGGCGCAGTACAAAGTGTTGATGAAAATTTTGCCTCCGGAGAAATTCCCCAAAACCTATCATGCCAGTGATAAAAAGCTAGAAACCAGCAGTTCTGATTGGTGGTGCAGTGGTTTTTATCCGGGAACATTGCTGTTTTTATATCAGCAAACTAAAGATAAAATTTTGTTGGCCGAAGCAGAACGCATGCTGCAAATCTTGCAAAAAGAGCAGTACAATAAAGGCACGCACGATTTGGGTTTTATGATGTATTGCAGTTTTGGCAACGCCGAAAAGTTTGCACCGAAACCGCAGTACCAGCAAATTCTGATCAACAGTGCCAAATCATTGGCTACCCGGTTTGATCCTAAAGTTGGCTGCATCAAATCCTGGGATGCCAAAAAAGATGAATATTTAGTGATCATCGATAACATGATGAACCTGGAACTACTGTTCTGGGCAACCAAAGCAACCGGCGATTCTTCCTTCTATAAAATTGCCGTTACCCATGCCAATACCACGATGAAAAACCATTTCCGCCCGGATTACAGTTCTTATCACGTCGTAAATTACAATCCGGAAACCGGCGCCGTGCAGCAAAAAAGAACGGCGCAAGGTTATGCGGACGAGTCGGCCTGGGCGCGCGGACAAGCCTGGGGTTTATACGGTTTTACGGTGATGTACCGCGAAACGCACAACAAAAAGTATCTCGATCAGGCCAATCATATTGCTTCTTTTATCCTCTCAAATCCGCATTTGCCGAAAGATAAAATTCCGTATTGGGATTTTAACGCGCCAAATATTCCGGCTGCATTGCGCGATGCTTCTGCCGCGGCTGTAATGGCTTCGGCTTTGTTGGAGTTGGGGCGATATGCGAATCCAAAACTTTCTATAACTTATATTCAAACGGCGGCAACTATCCTTCAAACACTTTCATCTCCGCAATACAAAGCCAAACCAGGCACAAACGGCGGTTTTATTTTAGAACATTGCGTTGGCCACATGCCAAATAAAACGGAGATTGATGTGCCGCTCACGTACGCGGATTATTATTTTGTGGAAGCTATGATCCGTTACCAAAACCTGAATAAACGATAATCGATACTAATTTTTGTGCCATAAAAGAAGCAAATGAAAAAGTTAAGCCTGTTAGGTTTTGCCATGTTTTTAAGCATTGCAGCCATCGCCCAAAATAATTTGATCACCAATATCCCCAACCGTAAATCTGTTAGTTTGAACGGGAAATGGCAATATATTGTCGATCCTTACGAAACTGGTTTTTACGATTATCGTTACAAAGAACTAAATGAAAACAGTGGCGGCGCGTTTTGGAATACAGATGTGCCAGCCAACAAAACTGAGCTGAACGAGCATAAATACCAGGAAAAAAATTCGCTGAATGTTCCCGGCGACTGGAATTCCCAGGACCCGAAATTTTTGTATTATGAAGGAACGGTTTGGTACAAAAAATCCTTCGATTATCAAAAGCAAGCTTCCGGGAAAGTGTTTTTATACTTTGGTGCGGTAAATTATCGTGCCGATGTTTACCTGAACGGCAAAAAGCTGGGCATGCACAAAGGTGGTTTTACGCCGTTTAATTTTGAAGTTCCTGTTTCTCTCCTCAAAGAAACCAACAATTTTTTAGTGGTTAAGGTTGATAATAAGCGTTATGCCGATGAAGTGCCGACTTTAAACACCGATTGGTGGAATTACGGCGGCATCACCAGAGATGTAAAACTGGTTGAAGTTCCGGATAACTTTATCCAGGATTATTTTATCCAGCTAAAAAAAGCATTGCCGGGTACAGTTCCGGCAAAAAATCCGGAAGTAGAAGGCTGGGTCAAACTCAACCAAACGCCTGCAAACGGAGAAATGATTACCGTTGAGATCCCGGAACTGAAATTAAAGCAGCAACTACCAGCTTCCGGTATTTTAACGCCTGTTCATTTTAAGCTTCCCAAAACACAATTATGGTCGCCAGAAAACCCAAAATTGTACCGAGTTGTCATCAGCACAAAAACCGACCGCACAGAAGATAAAATAGGTTTTAGAACGATAGAAGCTTTCGGCAAACAGGTTCTACTGAACGGCAAACCGGTTTTTATGCGGGGGATTTGTATTCACGGAGAAATTTCTGAAGAAGGCAGGCGCGCTTACAGCAAAGAAGATGCCTTGCATTTGTTAGGGAAGGCGCGCGAACTGGGCAGTAATATGGTGCGGCTGGCACATTATCCGCACGATGAAGCCATGACACGCGCAGCAGATTCTTTAGGGATTTTGGTTTGGTCGGAAATACCGGTTTACTGGACGATCAATTTTGGCAGCAATGAAGTTTTAGACAAAGCCAAAGCGCAGTTAACCGAAATGATCACCCGCGACCATAACCGGGCAAGCGTAATTATCTGGTCGGTAGGAAATGAAACGCCTGTAAGCCCGACACGCACTAATTTTATGCACAATTTAATTAATTCTGCCAAGGAACTCGACCAAACGCGAATGGTTTCTGCTGCGCTGGAAGTAAATTACAGTGCCTTGAAAAATTTAAACGAAGTGAACGACCCGCTGGGCGAGTTCGTAGATTTGGTAGCTTTTAACGAATATTTAGGCTGGTATGGCGGTTTGCCGGATAAATGCCGCACAACCAATTGGTCAACACCTTACGATAAACCGTTGTTCATCAGCGAAACCGGCGCAGGTGCAAAAGGTGGTTTTCATGCGGATTCTTTAACGCGTTTCAGCGAAGAATTTCAAGAATGGTATTTTAAAGAACAAGTGGACATGTTTAAGCGGATGCCAGTTAATTTTGTTGGCCTTGCACCCTGGGTTTTAACGGATTTCCGTTCGCCAAAACGCAATAACGAGTACCAGGACGGCTGGAACCGCAAAGGAATGTTCGATGATCAAGGCAATAAAAAGAAGGCTTTTTACATTTTAAAAGCCTATTACAACGAGAAAGAAAAAGCCGCAAATGCCCGTCAAACCAAATAAAAAAGGCGTTGCTGTTTTTTAGGCGGTAAAAACAGTATGACGTGGATTTATGAAAATAAGCTACGTTTTAATTTATTTTTTACCAATCCAGTATAACTCGCCGCCGTCGGTTACGGTGTACAGCGCGCCGTCTTTATCTTGCGTTATTGACCGGAAACGTTCGCTTTTATCTGCCAGCAATCTTTCTTCGCCTGTAACCTTATTGTTTTTATGACTAACCGCGCAATATGTGATGCGTGGAAGATCAAAACAGCTAATCGAAGCGGTTTCGTGAAGTTTCAAATAACGTTAGGTTAACTTTCACTTTACATCAACTTTCTATTTTTGCCGAAAAGGGATTTTAAGCATCACTATGAAAAAAGTTTTATTGCTGGTTTCGATATTTTTTTCGGCATGCTTTGTTTACGCACAGAAAAATGTGCCCGGTGCTTCGTATCACCTCGTCCAAAACCACGATTGGGTACAAACTAAAAATTATTACCTGCTTACCTTATTGCAGACTGACCAGGAAGCAAACAAGTTATTAGCTAACGATGCCGAACTTGCAAAGCTAACACAAAACAAAATTGATGCCTTGAAAGCTTCGCTTAGCAACTGTAAAGACGTTGCTTGCTTTATCGATAACGTAAAATTCACCGATGCGGAAATCAAAACTGTGAGCAACAGGCTTACGCGACTTTATGCAAGTGGTAATGCTTTAAACCGATTGGTCAAAACACAGCTAATTCCTTCCGGCACTTATATTTTAAACAATAATTCTTCGCCCGGGGAATTATTGGTGAAAGCCTGGGAACAAGATGTAGCAGGAATAAATTACACGATCGATGTTTATGCAGGAGGTAAAAAGCCAAATTACCCACAAATAGATTCCATCAGTTTCAACACAAAAGACAAACGGTACCAAACATTATTGTACGACTGCGTAGCCACTTTAATCGGTGATACAAAATCCAGCCGTTTGTTTTTTGAACCTGCCTTAAAAGCGGCTTTGCTTTATTTGCAGATTAACGAACGACAAGACCCGGCCAATTATGAGCCAATGGCTTCAACCGTTAATAAAGCACCTTTTGACCGGATCAAACAAATCAAATGGGACAAGTACAAATATTCCGTAATCCTGGTGCCTGGCGCAGGTACCGATAATTTAACTTCACCAATTAGTCCAGAAGGAATGTTGCGCTCCAGACTTGCAGCACAGCGTTTTCGTGATGGTATTGCGCCTTTCATTATGGTTTCTGGCGGGAAAGTACATCCATATAAAACCCAAAACTGCGAAGCGCAGGAAATGAAGAAATACCTTTTAAACGTACTCGGTTTACCTGCAAACGTGGTCATCATGGAGCCGCACGCCAGGCATACCACAACCAATATGCGCAATTGTGCAAGGCTGATGTTTAGGTACGGCATACCGTTTAACAAGCCGGGCGTAATCATCACCGATAAATCGCAAACAGATGGTATTGTGATGATGTCTAATAGGTGCATGAAAGAATTAAAATACGTTCCATATCAATTAGGCAAGCGCCTGTCGGAAACAGAATTGGAGTTTTATCCGGCGATAGAATCTTTGCAGATAAACCCTTACGAACCACTCGATCCTTAAAAATCGACCTAAATCCTTCAAAATCAGTATATGTTAAAAGTCCTCTTTTTAGTTACCACAATTATATTTGCATTAGCTGCTCGTCCGGTTTTTGCGCAAAATAAAATACTGGTTACCGCACACCGCGGCGATTGGCGCAATGCACCCGAAAATTCTTTAAAAGCTTTTGAATATGCGGCAGCGATGGGCGTGGATATTATTGAGCTGGATTTGAACAAAACGAAGGATAACGAAATCGTGATTATGCACGATGGAACCATCAACCGCACCACCAACGGTACAGGAAAACCGGTTGATTACACCTTGCAGGAACTCAAAAACTTCCGCCTAAAAAATGGTTTGGGGCGAGTAACGAACAACCAAATTCCTACCTTAAAAGAAGTAATGCTGGCCTTAAAAAGCAGTGGTGTAAAAGTAAATTTAGACAAAAGCTATCCTTATTACCACGAAGCATTTGCCATTTTAAAAGAAACCGGCACCTTAAAACAAGCTATTTTTAAGGCTGAAGTTCCGTTTGATTCATTAAAAAAGAAATATCCGGATTTGATTGACAGCATTGTTTACATGCCGGTAGTTAGTTTGGATAAACCGCAAGCCAAAACAATCATCAGCGATTATTTAAAAAACATGAAGCCGTATGCTTTCGAACTGATTTTTACGCAAGATACTTCGGCCATTTTGCACGACAATAAGTTCATCACCAAAACTGGTTCCAAGGTTTGGATCAACTCGTTATGGGCATCGCTGAACGGCGGTCACGACGACGATAAAGCGGTGGAAGAAGGCAATATAAAAGATAGTTGGGACTGGATTTTAAACTGTAATGCAACAATCATCCAAACCGACCGGCCGAAGCAATTGCTGGAATATTTGCGAAAGAAACATTTACATCAATAACAGATTCTGCACTTCCGGAAAATTTATGAAAAATATTGTCGCCATTGCTTTCATCGCTACTTTTTGTGCTGCTTTTACCGGTATAAAACTGAATCTTAAAATTAGTCGGGAGTTAACTGTTGATTCTTTAGGCGCCTGCCAGGGAATTTCTAACCAAAACGGCCGTTTGTTTTTGTACGGCGACCGCGAAGTTGGGATGATCCGCGAGTTTAAAATGAACGGCGACAGTTTGGTTGATCAGCATAAAGAATACAAATTGACCGTGAATGGGAAAGATGTAATCAACCATCCAACCGGCATTGCTTACAATGGTTTTAGTCCGGTTTTTATTGGGAATTCCATCCGCCTAAACCCTGAAGGAACGAGCTGGAAAGCGGTAATCTATTGCGTAAACTGGTCTGGCTTATTAAAAACCGGAACGCTGGATGGAAATATCATCAACACGATCGATGACGATGCTTGTATCCAGGGAACGCGGCCGGAATATGTAAAATACAAAGGCAAATGGTTTGTGGCCACGGCCGATTACGGGAACAAGAAAAACGAAGTACGTTTGTACGATCCCGAAGTTTTGAAGAAAGTAAAAAAGACTTCTGAACCAGGCGTTTTATACAAAAAGTTTGAGTGCGGTGCCTGGGTACAAAATCTTTTCTGGATGAAAAATACCAATATGCTGGTGTTAATTCAGAATCAGGTTGAAGGCAAAAAATGGCGTTTTACGTTTGTTGATTTGGAAAAATCTATCGAAACCGGTAAGCAAGTTGTTCTGAATGTAACGGAAACTGACCGTGCAGATGAATTGGAAGGTTTCGCTTTTCTGGATAATTTAACGCAAGGCATCGCGGTTACTTCTTCCAAAACCAAAAACGTTAATTTGATGCGTGCCGAATAAAAAGATGTGGTAAAAGAAGTATGGTAGAAATACTTCGATGCTTCTTTTATCACCTAAAAACTGTTATCGATTCCTTTATTTCTTTAGGAAATCAAGTTTCTGATTTCTGAATATACAACGTTTCTTCAACCTGTCTTTCCTTAATTTCCCCAACTTGTGTAAGCAAGCTTAACATAAAGGTAACCTGTAATTAGCTATTTCTTAAACAAGCGGGTATAGTTTTGCGGCGTTAACAAACCTATATTGCTGGCGGCCCACATCCATTTTAAAGGGTCGGTTAACACAGTTCAAAATAAAATGAATAGCAGCATTTCTACGCTGTGTTTTTAATCAATCAAATTCAAAATCTATGCAAAAAAAGATTTACTCAAATTTTATCAGCAGAAAAAATTTGAAAGTCCTGGCTTTCCTTGTGGCGATAGGTTTGCCGGGTATTCAGCCTGCGTTGGCTGCAAGTTTTCACCCGGTAAAAACAGTATTGCGGCAAGTGCCTGTCAAAATATCCGGAATGGTTACGGATGAAATGAACCAACCGTTGCCGGGCGTAAGTGTGCTGGTAAAAGGCACATCAACCGGAACTGTAACCGACGCGAACGGTAAATATGCGTTGACAGCAGAACCTGGTTCTTCCTTAGTTTTTACGTTTATTGGCTATGCCAAACAGGAAGTAGTGATTGGCGGGCAGCAACAGGTTAACATCAAATTGCTTCCGGTAAGCAATATGCTGAACGAAGTTGTTGCCATTGGTTATCAATCTGTCCGTAAAAGTGATGTTACCGGTGCCATTTCCAGCGTAAAAGCCAGCGAATTAAACTTATCCGCACCAACTTTAGGACAAGCTTTGGTTGGAAAAGTAGCTGGCGTACAGGTTTCGCAAACTGATGGCGCACCTTACCAAAGCACCAAAATCCGTGTCCGCGGCATTGGTTCTTTTAACGCCAGTTCTGATCCTTTGTACGTGATCGATGGTTATCCCGCAGGAAATGATGTGTTTATCAACCCTGATGATATTGCTTCTATCGATATTTTAAAAGATGCGGCCTCGGCAGCTATTTACGGTTCGCGTGCTTCGGGCGGCGTGGTAATTATCACGACCAAACGCGGTAAAGAAGGCAAGGGAAAATTTGAATACGATGTGCAAACAGGTGTAAATCAGTTAGCTAAAAAAGTAAAGCTGCTGGATGCTGATGGATACGCCCAATTAGTAATCGACGGTCGGAATAATACCTATCACGACCTTTGGGTAAACGCGGGTAAAACCTGGAACGATGCCATGTATTCGGATAACAATGCCACGCGTGTAACCAATGTTGGCAACGCCGGAAGCGTAAGTGTGCCGCCTTATATTTACAATTTTGCCACGCAATCGCTCATCCATCAAACGGTAAACACAGATTGGCAGGACGAATTGTACCATAATGCCTTTTACCAAAAGCACAATTTATCTTTTTCTGGCGGAACGAAAGATGTCCACTATTTTGTAAGCGGTGCATACCAAAACCAAGATGGAATTATCCATACAACCGGGCAGCAGCGTTATAATTTCCGGACAAATATTGATGGTGATGTAAGCAAACGTTTGCATGTTGGCGCGAATATTTCGTATACCCAAAACACCAACCAAGAGGTGCAGGAAGGTCGTTTTGACCACGGTCCGATCTTGGGCGCGTTAATTTACATGCCTTACTTCCCGGCCTATAATGCTGATGGAAGTTTGGCCACCAATACGGCAGCTTCGCAATCCGGTTTGTACGGTTATCAAGCGATTGAAAATCCTGTTGCTTTGGCCGAGCGCACCAAAATAACCCGTAAAGGTCAGCGCAGTACATTCAATGCTACGGCAACTTACAACATCTTACCTGGTTTAAATTTTAAAGCGAACTTAGGCGACCAGACGTATTATGAAAAATATGATTATTACCTGCCTACAACGTTAAGCAACGGTTCTAACGCGCCGGGTTCCACAGCATCTATCGCTGCAGCAAATGCGGTTGCACAAACCATTGACCAGGAAGACCGTTTGGGCGAGTTCACGCTAAATTACAACAAGCAGTTTGGTAAACATCACCTGGATGCGTTGGCCGGTTATTCTGCACAAAAAACCACCAGCGATGTGTTGAGCGTTACGGCGCGCGGTTTCCAGAATGATAACGTGCCCGAAATTACAGCCAAAGGCGTAGGCGATGCCAGTTATTTCTCCCTTAATTCCAACAGCGGGAAATCTGCTTATACTTTGTTATCTTATTTAAGTCGTGTAAATTATAACTATGCCGGCAAGTATTTTCTAACCGGTTCTTTCCGTGCGGATGGCTCTTCACGTTTTGGGCCGGAGAACAAGTATGGTTATTTTCCTTCTGTAGCGGGCGGCTGGACTTTATCCGAAGAGCCTTTTTACCACGACTTTTTGGGCGAACAATCCATCGTAAAATTACGGGCGAGCTGGGGTTTAAGCGGAAATTACAACATCGGAAATTACAATACGCAGCAAACTTTTTCTAACCCAACGGGTACGGTTTTTGGTAACAATACCATCGTAACGGCGACTTATCCGGGTGGTTTAAAAGATCCGAAGTTGAGCTGGGAATCGACTTCGCAATATAATTTTGGTGCTGATATCAGTTTGTTAAAAGGCAGATTATCTGTTATCGCCAATTATTACCTCAGCTATTCTTACAATTTGTTGTATAACCAGCCAATTTCTGCAATTTCCGGCAGCACAACGATTCTAACAAATCTGCGCGACTCCAAGATCAGGAACAAAGGTTTCGACTTTCAGTTAGATGGAAAATTAGTAAATGCGAAAGATTTCACCTTCAACCTAAACGGAAATATTTCGATCAACCGCAATAAAGTGGTTACGTTAAGCAGCAACAATACGATCATTATTAATGGTGCCGAACGTTCTTACCTCACCAATATTACCCAACAAGGCCAGCCGGTTGGTATGTTCTACGGATTTAAAGTTGCCGGAATTTTAACTGCAGATAATGTAGGTAAAGTTGCACCTTCGGCTTCTTCCACTAATCCGGCTAAAATTGGCGATTTATACTTTGTAGATACCAACGGTGATGGTGTGGTAAACGATGCCGATAAAACCGTAATCGGTACGCCTTACCCTAAATTTACGTACGGCTTCAACCTAAATTCAAGCTATAAAAAGTTTGACATCAGTGCTTCTTTTAACGGCTCTTATGGCAACCAGGTTTTAGATGGACAAGATTATTACCTGTACAACATGGAAGGTTCCGGCAACCAGTACGCCGATGTAGCTAACCGTTACCGCAATGCTGCCGACCCTGGCGATGGTACAGTTTACCGCGCTTCCAGAGGCGGAACGCAAAGCAATAGCACACGATTATCTACCTTTTATTTGCAGGACGGTTCGTTTTTAAGATGTACAGATATTACCATCGGCTACACCATTCCAACGCTG
>CAZZVO010000097.1:0-13122 GCA_964657505.1 uncultured Mucilaginibacter sp. | reverse complement strand
GCATCATTCAAAACAGCGACCGTGTTTTTGTAAATGGAACTGAAGTTGGTTTTACGCCCGATGTTTGGAAATTTCGAAATTATCAAATTTCGGCATCTGCATTTAAGACAGGTAAAAACAGCATCATGGTGCGCATCAGCAATTATGGTGGCGATGGTGGTTTCCGGGCAAAACCAGAAGAATTTTTTTTGAAAACTTCGGCACAAACCCTTTCACTTGTTGGTACCTGGATGTACAAAGTTGGTTATAAACTTATGCAATCAAACCGGCCGGAAAAGGAATTCGGGCCAAATACGGCGCCTTCGGTTTTGTTTAACACCATGATAAGTCCGCTGCTAAACACCTCCATAAAAGGCGTGCTTTGGTATCAGGGCGAATCCAACACGGGCAGAGGATTTCAATACCGCGATTTATTTAAGCGTTTGATAACGGATTGGCGCACACAATTTAAACAGGATGACTTTCCGTTTTTGTGGGTACAATTGGCTGGTTATAATAAAAAGGTGAAGCAGCCTGAGTTACATTCTTCCTGGGCAGAATTGCGGGAGGCGCAGGACATGGCACTCAGCCTAAAAAATACGGCAATGATTACCGCTGTTGATTTAGGCGATTCGGCCAACATCCATCCAAAAAACAAACAGGAAGTTGGCCGAAGATTAGCTCTGGCAGCCGAAGAAAAAGTTTATAACCTTTCGGTGTTAGGCACGAGTCCGCATTTTGAATCGGCACAAGTTCAGGATGCTTCTTTTATCGTACATTTTTCATCAGTTGGAACAGGTTTGAAAATCAACAATAAATTTACGTTAAGCGGGTTTCAAATTGCTGGTGCCGATCATGTTTTCCATTGGGCAAAGGCCGAGTTAGTCAATAAAAACACTATAAAAGTATCGGTAAAAGAAGTATCGCAGCCAGAAGCCGTCCGCTACGCCTGGGAAGATTTTCCATCCGATGCCAATCTAATTAACAGCGAAAATTTACCGGCTATTCCGTTTCGTACGGATCAATGGAAATAAAATTATCAACAAAATCTAAAATGAAAAAAATTAAATTATTGCTGGCCGCTTTGGTTTGTGCGGCAACAGCTTACAGTCAGGGCAACAATTACAAACAGGATTACACCAAGTACGAAGGTTTGGCTTTAACGCCGCCGATGGGCTGGAACAGTTGGAACAAATTTGCCTGCAATGTTGATGAAAATTTAGTGAAGCAAGTAGCCGACGCAATGGTTTCGACGGGCATGAAAGCCGCTGGTTATGAATACATTAACATTGATGATTGCTGGCACGGCGACCGTGATAGTTTGGGTTTTATCCATCCGGATACAAAACGTTTTCCTTCGGGGATGAAAGCTTTGGCAGATTACATCCATTCCAAAGGTTTAAAAATGGGAATTTATTCGGATGCAGGTTCACAAACTTGCGGTGGAAAACCGGGAAGCCGCGGTTACGAATTTCAGGATGCGCTGATGTATGCCAAATGGGGAATCGATTATTTGAAGCTGGATTGGTGCAATACTGAAGGTTTAAAAGCTGAAGGTGCGTATAAAACGATGGCAGCAGCTTTGAAAAGGGCAGGGCATCCAATCGTTTTGAGTATTTGCGAATGGGGAAATGATAAACCCTGGATTTGGGGACCGAAATCCGGCCATTTGTGGCGCACAACCGGCGATATTTATAGCTGTTTTGATTGTATTAAAGATAACGGAAGCTGGCATGCAAACGGCGTGATGAAGATTTTGGATATGCAGAAAAACCTGCGCGTTTATGCCGGACCAGGGCATTGGAACGATCCGGATATGTTGGAAGTTGGAAACGGAATGACCGCAAGTGAAGACCGCGCACATTTTGCTATGTGGTGCATGATTGCCGCGCCGTTGATTGCCGGAAATGATCTCCGCAAAATGTCGACTGAGACTGCTGCTACCTTAAAAAACAAAGAAGTAATTGCGGTAAACCAGGATCCGATGGGCGTTCAAGGTTATCAATATGCAAAAACCGATAGTGTTGAAACCTGGCTAAAACCGTTAAAAGGCGGCGATTGGGCAATTTGTTTTTTAAACAGAAGCAACAAGGCGCAACCAGTTAATTTCGACTGGAAAAAAGAAGTAATCACCGATGATCTTTCCAAAGCCGTTTTGGATGCACAAAAGCAAACTTACACGCTGCGCAACGTTTGGGCGATGAAAGATGCCGGAACTACAAAATCAATTTTAAAAGGAGAAGTACCGGCGCACGATGTGTTGATGCTTCGTTTACATGCAAAAAGTTAGTACCATGAAATCAGCAAAAGTTTATCTTTTTATAGCAACTATTTTCCTGCTGATTCAGCAGTCACAAGCTAAAAATACAGCTAAAGTAACGTTGTTTTCGGCAGATAATTCCAACATTCAATACACGGGAAGGATTGATTTTTCTAATCCGAAATTGCCACAGTTTTGGTCGCCAGGTGTGTATGTGCAGGCAAAATTTAAAGGCAATTGCCGGGTGATTTTGCATGATGAAGTTTTGTATGGCAACAACCACAACTACATCGAAATTGCGGTGGATAACCAGAAACCCTACCGCATCCAAACCAAAGGAAAAACTGATACAATTGAGGTTTACAAAGGTTCGGACAACGGCACGCACACGGTTACCATTTGCAAGGATACCGAAAGCGGCATTGGTTATTTGCAATTTGGCGGCATTATTTGCGAACAATTGCTTCCACTTCCGGCGAAGCCAAAACACAAAATTGAATACATTGGCGATTCGATTACTTGCGGAACAGGCAGCGATTTGTCGGTTACGGATTGCGACAAAGGGCAATGGTACGATCAGCATAACGCGTACATGAGTTACGGGCCAAGTTCGGCAAGATTGCTCAATGCACAATGGCAGCTAACTGCTGTTTCGGGAATTGGGTTAATGCACAGTTGCTGCAACATGAAGGTGGAAATGCCGGAAGTTTTTGATAAAGTAAACTTACGCCAGGATTCAATCAAATGGAACTTCAGCAAATACCAGCCTGATGTGGTAACGGTTTGTTTGGGACAAAACGATGGCGTGCAGGATTCTGCAAAGTTTGCGGATAACTACATCAAATTTGTTAAAACCATCCGCAGCCATTATCCTAACGCTTCGATTGTTTGCTTAACCAGTCCGATGGGCGATTTTAACCTCACCAAAGCCTTGAAAAATTATTTAACCGGTATTGTAAAAAGCCTGAATAAAAGCGGAGATCAAAACGTTTCCAGCTACTTTTTTTCTAAGCGGTTTAGTCATGGTTGCGGCACACATCCCGATTTAGCCGAGCACCAGGTTATGGCGATGGAAGTGGCGGGTTACATCAAAAAATTAAAAAATTGGTAGGCGGTTTAAATTAAGCTGATACTGTTTTTATCGCCTAAAAATTGGTAAAACGCATAATAGCTTTAACAAATGTTAAAACACTATTATTCGGCTTGCACGTGCCGCATTAGCTTTGCAATTAATTGTAATAGAAAAGATACAATCACAAAAAAATGCTTAAAAACAGTATTGCAGTGATGGCGATTTGCTTGCTTGCATTTTCGGTTTCGGCGCAGCAAAGCTTCGTCAAAACTAAGGGCAATCAGTTTACCATTTCCGGCAAACCGTATTATTACATCGGCACCAATTACTGGTACGGCGGCTTGTTGCAAGCGGTAAAAGGCGAACGAGGCCGAGTAAGGTTGAAGGAGGAACTGGATTTTTTGAAAGCAAAAGGCGTTACCAATTTGAGGATTTTGGCAGGATCAGAAGGTGTTGGTCAGGAAAACGGTGTGCAACGTGTAAAGCCAGCTTTGCAACCTGAACACAATATTTACAAACCAGAAATCCTGGAAAGCTTGGATTATTTGTTGAATGAAATGCGCAAACGCGATATGCGCGCCGTTCTTTTTTTAAGCAATAATTGGGAGTGGAGCGGCGGTTTTTTACAGTATTTGAATTGGAACGGAGCTTTGGCAGATTCGACAATGCGTAAAAAAATGAATTGGAACGAGCAGCGTGCCGAAACCAGTAAATTTTACAGTTGCGAAAGCTGCATGGAAGATTACAACAAACAGGCGAAGTTGATCATCACACATGTAAACAAATACAACAAAACGGTTTACAGCAACGACCCAACCATTATGGCTTGGGAACTGGCTAACGAACCACGACCGATGGAAGGATCAGCAGTTGATGCTTACAAAAAATGGATTTTATCGGCAGCAACTTTCATAAAATCGCTGGATAAAAACCATTTGGTCACACTTGGAACAGAAGGCACACAAGGAACAGAAAACGCAGCACTTTTTTTAAAAATCCATGCTTCCAAACAGGTTGATTATCTCACCATTCATATCTGGCCAAAAAACTGGGGCTGGTTTAGAGATACGAGCGTTGTAGCAGGTTTGCCAAACGTGATGCAGAAATCTTTGGATTATTTGAAGCAGCACGAAGCAATCGCAAAAACCTTAAACAAACCTTTAGTGGTTGAGGAATTTGGTTTACCGAGGGATGCACAATCTTTTGATCCGGCATCAACCACAACTTCACGCAACAAATACTACGAAGCTATTTTTAACGAATGGAAACGCAGTTCAACCAGCAACGGCGTAATTGCCGGTTGTAATTTCTGGGCTTTTGGCGGAACGGCAAAACCAATTGCCGGACAAATATTCTGGAAAGAAGGCGACGATTTTATGGGCGATCCACCGCAGGAAGAACAAGGTTTAAATGCTGTTTTTAGCACTGATAATTCGACCTGGAAAATCATCCAAAACTTCACCACAAAAAAATAATGTTGATCAAAAACGATAAATGAAATTAAGATTAATTGACGTTTCCATCCTCGTTGCCTACCTCATCCTAATGTTGATGATTGGCTGGTACATGCGCAAAAAAGCCAGCGAAAACAAGGAAAGTTACCTGATGGGCGGCAAAAAGCTGCCCTGGTATATGTTGGGATTAAGCGACGCTTCGGATATGTTTGACATCAGCGGAACCATGTGGATGGTGGCGTTATGCTTCGTTTATGGATTAAAATCTATATGGATCCCGTGGTTATGGCCGGTGTTTAACCAGGTTTTTAACATGATGTTTCTGGCGAAATGGCTGCGCCGATCTAATGCCGATACCGGTGCAGAATGGTTGGCCACGCGTTTTGGAACAGTTGGAAAAAATGTAAAAGCATCGCACAACGTAACGGTTGCTTTTGCTTTGATTGGTTGCTTAGGGTTTTTAGCTTACGGCTTTATTGGTTTGGGAAAATTCATTGAAATTTTTGTTCCCTGGAATTTGATCGAAGCTTACATTCCTTTCCATGTTGCGCCGCAATATGTACCGCATTTCTATGGTATCATTTTCACTCTTTTCGCCATGTTTTATTCCATTTTGGGTGGGATGCACAGTATCGTTTTGGGCGATGTAATCAAGTATGCCATCATGACGGTTGGTTGTATCGCTATTGCCATCATCGCCATGATTAATTTACATGGCCACGGCGGTCATAATCTTCACGTCCCTACAGGTTGGGGAAATCCGTTTTTTGGTTTGCACCTCAATATGGATTGGTCGCACATCGTTCCTGATGCCAATCAGAAAATTAAAGATGATGGTTTTGGTTTGTTCGGCATTTTCTTCATGATGATGTTGTTTAAAGGCGTGTTTGCAAGTTGGGCTGGACCAGCACCTAATTATGATATGCAAAAAATGCTTTCCACGCAATCACCAAAAGATGCTTCTAAAATGACTGGTTTTGTGTCGATCATGTTGCTGCCGATCCGTTATTCCATGGTCATCGGTTTAACCGTTTTGGCTCTTCTATACTACAACCAATTGGACTTAGCCGCTCCAGGCGGCGGAACAGATTTTGAGCGGATTCTGCCCGGCGCCATCAACAGTTTTTTACCGGTTGGGATTTTAGGGATTGTATTAACCGGATTATTGGGTGCTTTTATGGGAACTTTCTCCGGAACGCTAAACGCTGCCCAGGCTTATGTGGTGAATGATATTTATCTGAAATACGTCAACCCAAATGCGCCAACAAAAACCATTATCTCCATGAACTACATTGTGGGAGTGGTTGTGGTTGTTTTAGGTGTTGTTTTAGGTTTCTTCGCGAAAGACGTAAACAGCGTTTTGCAATGGATTGTAGGCGGACTATATGGCGGTTACATTGCTGCCAACGTTTTAAAATGGTACTGGTGGCGCTTTAATGCGAACGGTTTTTTCTGGGGAATGGCCAGCGGTATTGCGATGGCTTTGCTGATGCCTTATTTAAAAGTCTGGTTTCCTTCCGTGTTTTTTAGCTTGGATTTGTACAACTGGCCTTTGCTGTTTGTTATTTCCATTATCGGTTGTTTCGCCGGTACATATTCCGCTCCGCCAACAGATACCGAAGTCTTAAAAAAATTCTACCGAACTGTTCGTCCATGGGGTTTCTGGAAACCAATACACGAATTGGTTGTGGCAGATGATGCTTCTTTTATCGGCAATAAACGCTTTAAATTGGACATGTTCAACGTAGTGCTTGGCGTAATTGCACAAGCCTGTTTTACCATTTTGCCAATGTATTTTATACTTTGGATGAAGCTGCCACTGCTGATTACGGTTGCATTGATTGCCGTTATCGTACTGATCCTTAAAAAAACCTGGTGGGACAAACTGGAAAATTAATTTTAAAAATGATATAAAATGTTGGAGATGACCATAGATTTTGAAGCCCGTTTAACTGAAGTTAAAAGCCGATACGAGCAGTTGATCAACCAAAAAAATGAAGAAGCAACCGGCGGAAACGGCATTATTAGTCGTTACACCTATCCTGTTTTAACGGCTGCCCATGTGCCTTATTTTTGGAAGTATGATCTCAACCCGGAAACAAACCCTTTTTTAATGGAACGCATTGGTATCAATGCTGCTTTTAATGCCGGTGCCATTAAGTTTGAAGGGAAATATGTTTTAGCGGTTCGGGTGGAAGGTTCCGACCGTAAATCCTTTTTTGCTATTGCCGAAAGTCCGACTGGTATAGATCAATTCTCCTTCTGGGATTACCCGATAGAAATGCCGCAAGGTTCAAATCCTACTGATACCAACATCTACGATATGCGTTTGGTGCAGCACGAAGACGGCTGGATTTACGGTTTGTTTTGTACCGAAAGACGAGATCCTGCTGCTCCGGCTGGCGACCAATCTTCTGCCGTGGCGCAATGCGGCATCGCCCGAACGCACGATTTAAAAACCTGGGAACGTTTGCCAGATCTGAAAACGCCTTCGCCACAACAACGCAACGTAGTTTTACATCCGGAGTTCGTAAATGGAAAATATGCTTTTTACACTCGTCCGCAAGATAGTTTTATCGAAGCCGGAAGCGGTGGCGGAATAGGCTACGGCGTATCAGAATCCATGAATCCAGCTATTGTAGATCAGGAAATTGTGGTTGATAAAAAAGTTTACCACACGGTTTACGAAGCCAAAAACGGATTAGGTCCGGCGCCCATCAAAACAGAAAAAGGTTGGCTGCACCTGGCACATGGCGTTCGTAATACGGCTGCCGGTTTGCGTTACGTGCTGTATATGTTTATGACGGATTTGAACAATCTCACTAAAGTTACCCATAAACCAAACGGTTACTTTATCGCGCCAGAAGGCGAAGAACGGATTGGCGATGTTTCCAACGTAGTTTTTAGCAACGGCTGGATCGCTGATGAAGATGGCAAAGTTTTCATTTACTACGCTTCTTCAGACACGCGGATGCATGTTGCCACCAGTACCATTGAGCAGTTAATCGATTATGTGGTTAATTCTCCCGAAGATAAATTTACTTCTGCTGAAACCGTTCAATCTATTTACAAAATCGTGCAGCATAACCAACGATTTTTATAGGGTAAAAACAGCATTTATTTTTTGTTGGATTTGTTGCCGAACAAATAATCACAATGCTTCTTTTATCGACATAAATTTGATGAAACTTCTAATCGAGTTCGACCTTTTACAAATTAGCCTTGAGAATAAAAACCTCAAGGCTGATTTATTTTTCAGGGTTATCAATTGTAGGTAATCCTGCAATATCTTTGCTGCAGATGAATAAATTTCTACAATCAATTTTCTTATTAACCTTTTTGCTGATCAATTTTCGGGTTCAAAGTCAGCACTTACAAACTATCTCCGGAACAGTATTTAACCAGCAAAATGCTCCTATCAGCAGCGCGAAATTATCCGTTTTAAATACTGGTTTAAGCACAACAACCAATAAAACCGGCCAGTTCAATATTTCGATAGCAGCAGGAAATTATCAGTTGCAAATTAATGCGCCAGGTTATGCTACAACCATCAAAACGATCAACATAAATGCTGAAAGGAACAGCATCAATTTTGTTTTGGCGGAGGAAAACCGGCAATTAAGCGAAGTGGTGGTAACGGCACAAAAGCGGGACGAAGATCCGCAGAAAGCAGCGTTAAGCATCACCACTCTATCGGCAAAAATAGTAGAAGAATTTCGATTGCAAAACAGCCGGGAACTTACCGGTATTGTACCCAATTTATACTCGGCCAATCCCGGCGATAACCGCAATGTTACTTCGATTAGAGGCATTTCTACCACTTCTTATGATCCTGCCGTTGGCACTTATATTGACGGCGTGGCACAATTTGGCTTAGATACTTACATCGCGCAATTACTTGATGTTGAACGGATTGAAGTGTTGCGCGGGCCGCAAGGAACTTTATACGGAAGGAATGCAATGGCCGGAATTATCAATATCATCACCAAAACACCAACCAACGAAATTCAAGGTTCTGCCGGGATAGATGTAGGTAATTACGGCAACCAGCGTTTTTTATTGGCCTTGCGTGCACCTCTTGTAAAAGATAAATTGTTTTTTGGCGTTTCCGGTTTGTACACGCACCAAAACGGGTTTTATACTAACACATTTACCAATGCCAAGTTCGACCGGCAAAGTACGTTAATGGGCAATTATTTCCTTAAATACCTGGCCGGAAAAAATTGGGCATTCACTTTGAATGTAAAAAATATCGAAAACAGGAATAATGGTGCTTTTCCATCAGCGATTAGTCCGGATGAAGCTTTGAACAATCCATACATACTCACTCAAAATTCGCTTACCCAAATGGTGGATAATCTGTTCAATTCGTCTCTGTTAGTTCAATATTCGGGCGCGAATTTCAACTTCACTTCGCAATCAGCTTATCAATCCAACTACCGTTATTACAAGCAACCAATTGACGGCGATTTCTCTGCTGCCGATGCTGTTTCTATCGTGAATAATTATGGACGTGATTTTAACAGAGTGGAGGTTTTAACACAGGAACTGCGGTTTACTTCTCCCGCAAAAACCAATTCGAAGTTTAATTGGGCCACTGGTGTTTACGCTTTTTATCAGGATAATCCGGTAAAGCAAGGAACGCATTTTGGTAACGATGCCGCTTCGTTTGGTTCGCCAATTAGCAATTTCACCAGCATCAATACTAATTTAGGCAAGAGTTTTGGCGTTGCTTTTTACGGACAAGGAACCTACGCGTTAACCCAAAAGCTCGATTTAAGTATAGGAATCAGATACGATTACGAACACCAAAAAGAGCAAATTAAAGGTGAGTTTCAAATGGATGGACAGGAAGCTATCGTAACTCAACCGGATACTTCTTCTGCAACGGCTTATCATGCTTTTTCGCCCAAGGCAAGTTTAGCATTTCATGTAACCGAAAATCAGTTGCTATACGGAACTTACAGCCGTGGTTTTAGAACAGGAGGAATTAGTCAGCTTTCTTCCGATCCATCGCAGCCTCCGTTGTATTCCTATCAACCCGAATACAGCAATAATTTTGAAGTTGGGTTGAAAAATACATTCTTTCAAAACCGACTACGTGTAAATCTGGCTGCTTTTTATACACTTGTCAACCACGCGCAAGTACCAACTTTGATTTTGCCGGATGCGATAACCATTACCCGAAATGTTGGAAAACTGCACAGCAAAGGCTTGGAAGTTGAACTTGCCGCTACAACTTTTGCCGGATTAGAACTGAGCAACAGTACAGGTTTAACCGATGCCAAATACACGGATTTAATTCTATCCAACAACGGAACACCGTTTAGCGGCAAAAATAACCGACCGGTTTTTTCGCCTAAAGCAACTGCTATGACGGCTTTGCAATACAGCAATGCAATCAGCAGAAATAAAAAAGCAACAATTTTTATTCGGGAAGAATGGCTTTATGTGGGCGATCAGTTTTTTGATTTGGCCAATACCATCGAGCAAAAACCTTATAATTTGTTTAATAGTGTAATTGGTGCAAGCGTAAAAAAACTGACTATCAGCTTATGGGAGCGCAACATGGGCGGCAAAAAATATATCGATTACGCTTATGATTTTGGCGCCAGTCATTTAGGTAATCCGCGCACTTTTGGTGTTTCGATTAGTCAGAAGTTTTAACAGTTTTAAGCTGATGCTTCTTTTATCACCCTAAAATCATCAAACAAAAATCCGGTTACCTGAGTAATTTTCGCGGAATTCTTTTGGCGTACAAACCTTTTTCTTCTTAAATATCCGGTTAAAATGAGAGATGTTGTTGAAGCCGCATTTGTAAGCAATTTCGGCAATGGTTTGCGTGGTGTCGATCAGCATCCGCGACGCGTGGCCTAAACGGATTTCGTTTAAACTATCAATAAAAGTAATTCCGGTACGTTTTTTGATGAACCGACTAAAAGAAGCTTCGGGCATATTGGCAATTTTAGCTACTTCGGCCAAACTGATCTCGCGGTTAAAGTTGGCGTTCATATATTCGAATGCTTTTTCTATTCGCCGACTATTATAATGAGATTGTTCGTTGTTAAAAGCAGCATCCGATAAAGTTTGCATATTTCTGGAGATCGATAAATCATGCAAAATGGATAAAAGTTCCAATACAGAGTCAAAACCGCTTTTTTGGGTCAAGCCTAATATCCTTGGTTTTAAGCGTTGGATGGTACTTTTAGAAAACAAAATACCGCGCTGCGAACGTTCCAGCATGTTCCGGATAAAGCTTAACTGGTTTTTTTTGAGTAGTTTATCATCAAACAAATCCCGGTGGAATTGTATCGTTATTTCTGTAATTTCTTCACTTTCGCATAAATGCGTAAACCAGGCGTGATATTGATTTGGGCCGATAAAAACCAGTTCCAAATCATCAATAATTTCGATATGATCGCCAACAATGCGTTTGGCACCTTTGGCATTCAGGATCAAATTTAGTTCGTATTCCTCGTGGTAATGGAGCGGGAAATCGAACTTTTTCTTTACCCGGGAAAACATCGTAAAGCAATCACTTTGCGTTAATGGGGTTATTTCCCGTATAACATTGGTTTGCATAGTCCAGTAGAAATGTTAGGTTTATCGATAAACAAAATTAACTGTTAAAATTGTTTAAGCAATGTGTTAAAATAGTATTAACTGTATAAACGTAAATTGTTTGTCGAAAGTTGTAAAATCTAAAAGTGTATCAGACTAAAATTTGTTAAAAAAGCATTATTAAAAACAGTAGCCGTTTCATAGTTTTGAATGTTAGATCAGCCTCAATTTCAACCTAAATAACCTTAAATATTTTATGGATAAATCATGGAAAGTGATAACCGGCAGCTTGTTGTTTTTAAAAATGATAGGTATTGCGGCAACTTCATCTGCACAAAATGCAGCACCAACCGATAAAGCAGCGAGCAAAGAAACCCGCATGTTATACAGCAATTTGCAGAAGATGGCACAAACCAAAGTGATTTTTGGCCATCAAGACGATTTAGCTTACGGCGTGGGCTGGGCTTATGAAAAAGGCCGGTCGGATATTAAAAGCGTTACCGGTTCTTATCCGGGAGTTTATGGCTGGGAGTTAGGCCATCTGGAATTAGACAGTGCCAAAAACCTGGACGGCGTACCTTTTAATAACATAATTTCCTATGTAAAAGAAGTATATACCCGCGGCGGAATCAACGAGTTTAGCTGGCATTTTGATGATCCGGTGACGGGCAAAACTGCCTGGAGCACACCAACTACAACGGTTAAACAGATTATTCCGGGCGGCGATCATCACGACGCTTTTGTGAAATATTTAGACAAGTTTGCCGTATTTGTAAACCAGTTAAAAGGCTCGAAAGGTGAGGCTATTCCAATTATTTTTCGTCCATTACACGAGCACACTGGTGGTTGGTTTTGGTGGGGAAACAAAGAATGCACGCCTGACGAATACAATACTTTATGGAGATTTACCATTGATTATCTACGCAACACCAAAAAACTACACAATATGTTAATTGCTTATTCTGCAGCCGATTACGCCACAGAACAAGATTATCTTTTACGTTATCCCGGCGATGCTTATGTAGATATTGTTGGTTTCGATGCTTATGCGGGGAAAGATGCAGATCACTTTAAAAAAGATATTGAAAACCGTTATCAGATCATGGAAAAAGTAGCTTTAGAACACCGCAAAGTTCCGGCTTTAACGGAGACTGGTTTTCAAAGCATCCCAGATCCGAATTGGTGGACAGAAGTGCTGCTTCCATTGGTTACCAAATACAAAACCGCTTACGTACTTACCTGGCGCAACTGGAAAACAGAACACTATTTTGCACCTTATCCAGGCCAAGCCAGCGTTACCGATTTTAAGAAGTTTTATGCTGATCCGCACATCGTTTTTCAGGATAAACTGAAACCTTCCATCTACACTAAAAATCTGTAATTGCCGGATGCCTGACCTAAATCTCTTCCAAAAAGAACTCGATCAAATTTTTGAATATTGGATTACCTACACGCCAGACCATGTTAACGGCGGTTTTTATGGAAAAATAGACCATGAGAACAAAGTTTATCCGGAAGCACCAAAAGGTTCTGTGTTAAATGCGCGGATTTTATGGAGTTTTTCTGCGGCCTTTCTTCAAAACCGAAACCCGGTTTATTTGGAAATGGCAAAGCGGAGTTACGATTACATCAATGCTTTTTTTATCGATAAAAAATTTGGCGGTGTTTATTGGACGGTTGATTATTTGGGAAATGCATTAGACACCAAAAAACAAATTTATGCCTTGTCGTTCACCATTTACGGTTTAACAGAATATTACAAGATCAGCAAAGATGAGAGCGTACTTCTTTTAGCA
>CAZZVO010000096.1:0-13202 GCA_964657505.1 uncultured Mucilaginibacter sp. | reverse complement strand
ATTAAAATAACCCTGATTTTCTAATCTTACACCGAGAGAATGCCGCGCCATATTGCTGGCTGGCTCAGTTTGCACGTATAATTCCTGGGCAAAAGCAGTACTATTTGATGCAATTAAGCACCAAACCAAACATAAATATTTCATGTTTTTGCTGCTTAAATAGTAATGTGATAAACTTTCTGATTGCCCATCATGCCGCTTTTGTAACAGGCAAAAGTAGTTTGGGCTGCATATTTTTTGTAAGTGGAAATAGGCACAAAAGCTTTATCAACAACAGTAATTGGCGTAATTCCGTTTAAAGTTTCATCCTTCACGTTCAGGAAATGATAAGTATTTCCAGCGTAATTAAAATGATAATCGTTGTTGATTTTTAAATTATCGAAGTTAAAAGAAGCCGTTAGTTTATTAACAGAAAAACCTGCGTCTTGTACTTTTTTGCTGATGGCATCCAGGTTTACTTGTGCATCTTTTTTAAAAGTAATTACGAAAACGTTGCGGTTTAAATCAGGTTTTATATCGCTGATAAAAGTTAAAGTACGCAAAGATTTTTCTGTTGCTTTAGAACACATGGAACAAGTTAAACCGCTTACTTGTAAATCGGCTTTAACAAATTGTGCTTGCGCAAATTGGATAGAAACGGCCAGAACAGCCAGTAATATTTTGAAGGTTTTCATAAAAGATTTGATCTAAAATTGTAATTGTAAAAACAGTAAAACACAATTAAAAGCTGTGTTTAATTTTGCTGAAATTACAATTGGATCAAATCCTAAAAGTACAATTTTGGATAAAAACAGGAATGGGATTTGGCGGTGGCCCACGTTCCAAAATACGATTGGAAAGATGGTTTATAGTTAATGGTTCATGGAAAGAAGCATAACTAAAAATAGAAATGGGAAATACTAAAATTTTACCGGTAAAAGAAGTATGTGAAGTTTGATGCGCATCTTTAACCTTAACTTGTACATGCGTTTCTTTACAGCATTTGCTGTCCATGCCGCACTTTTTGGTTGGTGCATCAACCTTAACCGATTCAATTGTGTTGCCACAAAAATGCAAGTTCAAAGCAAAGCCAGTTGCCGTAACCAAGTACAGCAGCACAACTAAGCAAATCCCTGATTTTTTTATCATCGATACAAAGATAATGTAAGTTGACCTAACACAAGTGTGGATTGCGTGTAAATAAAGAAGCATTGCCGAATCTCAGCAATGCTTCTTTTACCGGCATAAAACTTCTGTTACTGACCTGTTTTTGCGTCTTCTTTCATTTTATCGTTTGCTACAATTACAATTTCTACGCGGCGGTTTTGACTGCGGCCGGCTTCTGTTGTGTTATCGGCAATCGGGTCGGTTTCGCCTTTGCCTTGTGTAGTTAAACGGGAACTGGAAACGCCATTCGAAGTAATGGCAGATTTAACAGCCTCGGCACGGCGGACAGATAAAGTCTGATTATAATCGGCAGGGCCAGTATTATCTGTATAACCAACCACCATAATGTTGGTGTCCGGGTTTTTCTGCATCGAAGCAGCCAGGTTTTGCAGATTAGTAGTTGCGGCAGGTTTTAAATCTGTTTTATTTACATCGAACAAAATGCCCGAATCAAACTTCACAACCAAACCTTCCCCTTCCCTAACCACATCGGCTCCGGGAACGGTTTGTTTGATTTCTGCTGCCTGACGATCCATTTTTCGTCCGATAAAAGCACCCGCCGTTCCGCCAACTGCACCTCCGATAATCGCGCCGATTGCCGTATTGCCAGCCCTTTTGCCAATTAAAGCACCAATTGTACCGCCGGCACCGGCGCCAATGGCTGTGCCTTTTTGTGTTTTAGTGAAAGAGGAACAACCCGTATTTAATGTTGCTGCCACCGCGATGGCGATAGTGGTTACGGCTAATTTTCTGGATAAAGTTTTCATAGTTGATTTAAAAATACAAGTTGCATTGCGCAAATGAAATGCCAAAACGATTTGGTTTATCTTTGGCAAAATGAACGACAAAAGTAAAGATAAAAAGATCAGCATTTTGGGATGCGGTTGGTTGGGCTTTCCGTTGGCCAAACTTTTGGTTGCAAAAAACTGGCAAGTAAACGGTTCAACCACCACGCCGCAGAAGCTGGAATTGTTGCAGCAAGCCGGTATCAAACCATTTTTAATTACTGCGGAAGCCGGAGAAATGCAAGCCAATCCCATTTTTTTTGATGCCGATGTGATCTTTGTAAACATTCCGCCCTCACGAAAAACTGCCCAAGACGGTTATCTGGATAAGATGCAAAGTTTGTTGTCTGTCATCCAAACTTCCACCATCCGCAAAGTTATTTTTATCAGTTCTACTTCTGTTTACGGCGATGTTTGTCGGGAGGTTACCGAAGCTGACGAGCCTGAAAAACCATCAGAATTACGGCAGGCAGAAATGCTGTTTTTACCGGCTCAAAACTTGCAAACAACCGTAATCCGTTTTGGCGGATTGTTCGGGCCAGACCGAAACCCAGGTAGATTTTTCAGGGATAAAAACAGTATCCCGAACGGATTGGTTCCGGTAAACTTAATTCATTTAAAAGATTGTTTAGGGTTGATCGAAGCGATTTTAAACCAGCAAAAGTTCCCCGGAGTTTACAATGCCGCTGCGCCTTCGCATCCTACAAAAAAAGAATTTTACACCGAAGCGATTTTAAAATCAGGTTTTGCTGCGCCGGATTTTGTGGAAGAGCAAACAGCTTGGAAAATTATTAATGCTGATAAAATTACTGCGGATTTGAATTACCAATTTCAATTTCCGGATTTGTTAGTTTGTTTGGATGATGCAAACGCTTTTTAAATTTCTTCAGCAATAAATAAAAACGGTTGTGCAAAGTTCAGCGTAAAAAAACCATCAGCTTTGGTTTTAAATTGATTTGGGTTGATCTGCTCCAATCCATTTTGTTCCAGATCAACAGGAATTTCTTCGATAACAATCATTTCTCCAGCAGCTTTCCATTTACTAAAACCGCTGCTCACCGGATAGATTTTTTGGTTATTACTGAAAATAACCAGCGTAATTAAATCAGCAAAAACCAGGAAATCGGCGATGCTTCTTTTACCGGTAATAATATTTACGGCTGGATATTTTTCTCCGATTAAAAACTGCAAACCTGTTTCTAAGTCGTTTTCCTGAATTGGTATAACGCGCGAATGTTCCTGCAACGGCAGGTTTTCCGTTCCGGTTAGCAGTACGTCGAATTTAATTCCTAAACTCTGTAGTTTTTCGGCGGAAGTATCATTTACTAAAACTGTCGGACTCCATTCTAAAAGCTGGCCTAAATGTTCTTCGTCAAAATCTTCCAACGCCAAGATTAATAGCGCCGGTTCCTGTTTTTCGCGAACAATATGGTGAGAAGACATTTTTATGGTGAAAGATTAAAAAGTCCGAAAGACCTAAGACCACAAAGTTATAAAGATTTGAAGTTTAGTCGCCTTGTTCTGTCTTTCGAACTTCCTAACTTTCAGACTATTCCTCAACGCAACACTTCCAAAATTGGTTGCCCAATACAACCATTTGGTGCCTGAATATGCAACAACGCAGCAACAGTTGCCGCAATATCTGTCATGTGGGTTTCGCGGTTTAAGTGTCCGTGCGGAATTCCCCAACCCATAAAAACCAAAGGAATATGTGCATCGTAAGGATTCCAGGTGCCGTGCGTGGTGCCGGTTACGCCATAGCCGGAAAACCAGCCAGGTTTTAAAATGATTTGGATAGCGCCAGAACGTTCGAGGTTATAACCATTGGTAATTCGGCTCCGTAGTTCCGCCGGAATGCTTGCTGCTTCGATATGTTCCAGATCGACCACATTTTGAACACCAATTTGGTGCTGTAAAAACAGTATACAATCTTTCTTAATGTCGTCCACATCCAGCTTATTCTGTTTAATCAGCACGTTGTTCAAGTTCACCTGGTAATTGCCAAAGCCTAAAATCAATTTTTTCGTTTTGTATTTCGTTTCCAGCAATTGGTTTAAATCTTTCAAGATGGTAGTTCCCGGCCAAAGTCCGGCTGGAATTTCATGGTCAATCAGAAAGTTTGGATTGTGCGCTGCGCCATGATCGGCAGTCAAAAAAACTGTATAATTCCCTTTGCCAACTTTGCCATCCAAATAAGTAAAAAAGCTGGCGAGGTCGCGGTCTAAACGCAAATACGTATCTTCAATTTCTACCGAATTTGGTCCGAATTGATGTCCGATATAATCCGTAGAAGAAAGGCTAACCGCCAAAAAATCCGTTACTGTATTTTTACCTAAAGCTTCACTTTCAACCGCGGCTTTCGCCAAATCTAACGTTAAAGAATTTCCATAAGGCGTTGTGCGGATCAAACCTGGTCCTTTCGCACCCAAAACAGAAGTTTTTACGGGGAAAGTTGGCGTTTCGGAACCACTAAAAGTGCCCTCGTGTTTGTTATTGTCCGGCTCGCTTTGCAGGTAAGTGTTGATCGGATAAATGGTGTTCCAATCTTGCTTTAAATATTTTTCAGCCAGTTTTTGGTTGTTGAAATTTTTTACCCATTGCGGCAAATCCTTCATGTAATACGTGCTCGTGATCCAGTTGCCCGAAACATCATCAAACCAATAAGCCGCGTTGGCCGAATGTCCGGCTGGCAAAATCCCGCCGCGGTCTTTTAAAGCAATGCCGATTACTTTTGAACGAAAATTAGTGGCTAAACGAAGCTCGTCGGTAACGGTGCTGGCCAACAAATTGCGTGGCGACATTTCGCCGGCGTTCGATGTGCTGCCTACTGTTTTTACCGTCGAATCTTCGGTACAATACAATGATTTTCCGGTGGATTGAATAATAAAATCATTACCGGTAATACCATGAATCGCCGGAACCGAACCCGTATAAATGCAAGTATGGCCAGCCGCGGTAACCGTTGGGATATAATCGATTTGGGTATTTTCGCAAGTGAACCCTTCGTTCAGCATCCGTTTAAAACCACCGGATTGGTAGCGGTCGTAATAGCGGTACAAATAATCCCAGCGCATTTGATCGACCACCAAACCAACCATTAATTTCGGGCGGGAAATCGAATTTAAAGTAGGAACAACTTTTTTTTGAGCAAAAGAATTGGAAATAACAGCAAAAGAAATAAGCAACAGGTATTTAATTTTCATCCTGAAAAAGAGTTTTAGAAGCGGCAAATATCAGGAATGAGAACGGGTTTGGAATGTGAAATTATTGTTAAGGAAAAGGACTTGGTTACGGTGTTGTTGTGGAACTGAGTTCTGATGGATCAAATTCTTTTTGAAATAGAAGCGATCACCTGCTGAAATTGTAACTAATGACCAACCAATTGAACTCATATAATTTAAAACATCCGGCCTATTATCAAAACTGGTTACTTTTTGCAGTTGATTTTTCATATTGGGGGTTTTGAAATTAAACAAAGAATCTACTTTTCCCATAGAAAGTTTAACTGTAACAATTTCCCAATCACGTGAGAATGCCTTTGGCTCCGCTTGAACTACACAATATTTTACAACTTTGTTCTGTGCAAAAGTTGTCAGTTTAAAAGCAGATAAAAGTAGCAGCAGCAAAAGTTTAGTTTTCATCGTTTTCGATTTTTGTTAATTAAATATCGGTAATGAAAACGAGTTGTTTTGTGATATTCTTGTTATAAAAGGTCTACTCCAGAAACGTCAACAAACTATGCTGGCCTGCCGTATGGAAATCGCGCCAAACGCGGTTAATTTCTGTATCCGGACTGGCAGCTTGCAATCCACAAAAAGGATACAATTCATCCATACTTTTCCTGGAGATGGCCGCCAGTTGTCTGCTGGTTTTGCTTACTTCAAGCAATGCTTCTTTTAGCATACTTTTTTCGGTGGATAAAAGAAGTATCCAGGATTGATCTACCGCCTGATAAAACGTTTGTCGGGTTTGGTTAAACTCAGTTTGAAGCGATTTAAAAGTGTTTCTCAAAACAGCTTTATGTTGAATGGAAAGCTTATCCTGACCGATTTTCTCTGTGAAGATTACTTCCGACAAATCCATAAAACGGATGGCCATGCCAGATAAATTTGCCGCCAGCGTAGCTTCTGCCAGTTGCAAAAACGGATAACGGTACAAAGGCTGGTCAATCTCACAAAAATCAGGATCAATTTTAAAGCTGTTTTCCGTTGGAACGAATACATCTTTCACTTCAAACGCATCGCTTCCGGTGCCCATCATGCCGATGTATTTCCAGGCAGTTATCAGCTTCACGTCTTTCGCATCCAACACAAAAGATGAAATCAGCGGTTCGCCATCTTCGTTCAAAACAACTTTATTTGCTTCTTTTACCACACAATTTGCAGTGAAATGCGTGGCATGTTGCGCGCCGCTGGCATATTTCCAAAGCCCGCTGATGATAAAACCATCGGCTGTTTTGGTCGCCGTTCCGTTCGATGCGCCGCTTCCTGCCAGGCAAACTTCTTTCCCAACAAAAACTTTGGATGCTGTTTTTATCGGCATAAATCCACCAAACCAACCCGCACCGCTGCACAACGTAACTGTCCAGCCAAAACTGCCATCAGCCCAAGCCAAACTTTCTTCCAATCGTACCATTTCGGGCAGCGGTTTTTCTGTTCCCGAATACGCTTCGGGCACTAACATTTTAAACCATTGCTGCTGATAAATCAGTTCCAATTGTTTGGGTTGAAGTAATCCTGTCCGTTCTGCTTCTGCCGATTCTGAACGAATGATTTCAATCCAATCAGGTTTTAAAAGTGTGGAAGGATGAGGGATTTGCATGTTAGTGAGTTGGAGCGGTGAGCGTGGAATTTGAGAGCGAAGAAGAACGTTCCTGCCGGTAAATCTTCTTCCAGTCAAAATAACCAAAAATGGCCACCACAAACAGGAAAACGGTGAGCAGCGCAAAAAGCGGCAAATTTTTATAAAACAGCAAGGGCACGGCAAACAGGTTGCTCAAATTAAGCAGCAACCAGTTTTCGATTTTGCGTTTGGCCAAAAGCCAGGTTCCCGCCCAAGCTGTGGAAGAAATAAAAGCATCCCAACCTGGCACGTTAGACGTAGTGAAATTTTTGATCGATAAAAACAGTATTACCCAGCCGCCAACAATAATGAGCGCGCAAACCAGCCATTCTTTTCGGGTAGTATAAGTAATCGGCACGGGCGGCGCGTTGCGTTTTCTCAGCCAAAACCACCAGCCGTAAATACTCATTACGATGTAGTAAATGTTGAGCAAAGTTTCCGCATAAAGCTTTGCTTCTAACAATAAAACGATGGAAAGCACCGTGCCGATTAATCCCGCCGGATACAGCAAAACGTTGTTGCGCTTGGCAAGCAAAACTTCGGCAACGCCAAAAATTACGGCAACCCATTGCAGCCAGCCGGTTTCGCGAATTTGTTCGGTTAAAAGTTGTAGCCAATGTTGCAGGTTCATAGCGATGCTTCTTTTATCGACCTAAAACCGCAAACTAAGTGCAGCCAGGAAATTGCGCAAAGCCTGCGGATAATAATAATTGTAGTTCACCACTTTTCCGCCTTCAATATCCGGGTAAGTGGCACCGTTTGGCTCATATTTCTCACTAAAAATATTATTCACCAACAACGAAACGCCAATATTTTTGATTGCTTTTAAGCTGAAGTTATAGCGGAAACGCAGGTTGTTCACAAAAAAAGCATCCAGTTTTCGGGTTTCGTTGGAAGTATTGTCCAAATATTGTTTGCTTACATATTTGCTGATGAGCGCAATTTCTCCGCCTTTAATTGGTCGATAACCTAACTCGCTCGAACCTACAAAATCTGGCGAAAAGGCAATATTCGTTTTTTGGTATTGAGTGAGCACGTTCTGGTCGGTATCATAATTATACAAATACTGCTGGAAGTTTTTCACTTTATTGGTGCTTAAAGCCGCCGTAACCGACCAGTAAATTGGCTGCGCGATTTGGATTCGTCCATCCAATTCCAAACCTGCGCGGTAGCTGTCTTTTACGTTACTGCGGATGGCTGCTCCTACATCGTTCAAGCTTCCGGTCAGCACCAACTGATTATCGTACTGCATGTAAAAGCCATTAATGCCGCCGGTAAAAATTCCTTGTTGTGTACGGTAACCGACTTCGTAATCGTATAAAGTTTCTGCTTTTGGCCGACTGGCCGGCGTAGAGTTTACATAATCATCGCGGTTGGGTTCATGATTTCCTACCGCAAAAGAAGCATACAAATTATTGCTCGGATCGATCTGAAAACTCAAACCAAGTTTGGGGTTGAAAAAATTAAGCGTGGCCGTTTGCTGCACATTATTCAGATTTTGATCGTAACCCAAAAACGAATAATAAATGTGGCGATACTGCAAATCAGCATAAATATTTAAGCGGTCTAATTGGTAATTTACTTTTCCGAAAATGTTGAAATCCGTTTTGAAAGCATTATTGCGCGAATACTCGTAATCCGGCGTAATATTCGTGCTTTGCTGCGTCCATTCGATGCGGTTATAATGCTGGCCGCGGTATTCGTTGTATGCGCCGCCCAGCGTAAAATTCAGGTTTTTTTGCGACTGATAATTGAGGTTGTAAGTTACGCCGTAGAAATAATTATTGAGCCAAAGTCGGCGTGTTAAATCTGTTGTTTTGATGGTATCTCCGCCTAAAACAACCGGCGTTAAACCATAATCAGCCACCGATTGTGCGGTTTTATATTCCTCGTAATAACCACTTCCCCGCGTGTAATGCAACGCACCGTTAAACGAAAGCTTTTCCGTAAGCTTCTGGTTGAACAATAGCTGGTAATGGTTTTGCGTGTAATTATCGGTTTGGTTGTTGTAAAACGTACCGTTGGGTTCTAAACCCAGCTCATTATACGTGCGGTTCCCGCTTAACAATTTATCTTCTGGGACGCCATCCCAAGCCTGGTAAGTTTTTTCTGATCCGGAGAAAACGTTGAAACGAACCAACGTATTTTTGCTATAATAAGCGCCGGAAAGGAAGTAGGATTTGAGATCAGAAGCCGCACGATCAATATAACCATCCGATTTAATGCGCGATAAACGGCCATCAAACGTAAAATGATTGGATAGCAAACCAGAACCTAAACTAACCGTATTTTTAACGGTTCCGTACGAACCAACCGTGTTATCCAGTTGCGCGTAAGCCGTATCCTGCCGCGTGGTAGTTTGCACGTTGATGCTGGCACCAAAAGCACCGGCGCCGTTGGTGGAAGTGCCTACGCCGCGCTGAATTTGGATATTATCAACCGAAGAAGCCAGATCGGGCAAATCGATAAAATAACTACCCTGGCTTTCGGCATCGTTCAGCGGAATACCGTTAAGTGTTACATTGATGCGCGTGGCATCCGAACCGCGGATCCGAATTCCGGTATAACCAACGCCAGCACCAGCATCCGAAGTAATAACGGCAGAAGGTGTTTGGTTAAGCAGAAAAGGTAAATCCTGACCAAGATTGTTTTTGGCCAATTCTTTTTTGCTGAGGTTGGTGTAAGTGAAACCCGATTTTTCGCCGGTTCTGGTTGATCGTACAAAAACTTCATCTGCTTGGACAATACTTCTTTTAAGGGCAAAATTTTGTGTTTGATTTTGATTGACGGAAACCGTTTGACGCATTTGCTGGTAGCCTATGTAGCTGATTACCAAATCATAAGTCCCGGTTTTTAAGTTTTTAAACCGATAATTTCCGTTAATATCGGATGCTTCTTTTATCGATGTTTTTTCGATGCTGATACTTGCGCCAGGCAATGTTTCGCCGGTTTGCAAATCAGTAATTTTCCCCGAAAGGGAAAACTGTGCCGCAGCCAAAAATGGCAGCAGCAAGGCCGTAAAAGCCAGAAGAATTTTTTTCAAAATGTTTTTAAATAAACTGTAGTTAAACCATCTGCCCGCCAGGGCGAACGCGCAGTACACTTAACTTTTACCTCTCCCTACGCCGGCATTACCCGGATCAGGTGCGAACCCCCGGCCCTGAAGGGAGGAGCTACACTTAAAGGTTATATAAGCGATGCTCCCCTTTCAGGGGCCGGGGGTCTGGGTTTGATCTCAGCCTGTTTTTCAGTTGGTAGTTAACACTCTGCAGTTTGTTAACTAATACCAAGCAAGGCACCCCTTGAGAATTTGGGCAAAGATAGGTTTTGAATTGGTTTTTGCTAATGCTATTTTAAGATTAAAGACAAAAGTTGTTAAAGTTTTATTAATACATCACTTCGACCTTTGTAGTAAGTTTTGCCACTACTGATCCGTTAGAAGCATCAATTAATAACTGCTTTTGATCTCTTGTTCCTTCGCCAGGCTCCAACTGTTCAAATTTCCAAACGATTGAATCTGTTGCAGGATAATAAACCGTTTTAACATCTGTGTACTTGTTATAAAAATTATTGGCAACAGCTATTTGTTTTGCTTCATCTAATGTTATAATTTGCGATTTGGAAGGATTCTGTTTGATATTGGGTAACTCAATTTCTCCAATTACATTTCCTTGCTTATTAAGCTTTAAAATAAAACTGTACAAGCTAATGTGTTTAGTGTTATCTAAAATAGTAAAACATAGCGAGTATATCGGTGGTACATATTTCCATGATTTTGCACTGGGTACAACTGCATATAATCGGGTTAAATTTACTACTTGACCTCCATTTAATATTAACCTATTATAAAACTTTTCACCAACTCTATTGATGAATAATGTTTTCACTTTACGCTGTATATCTTCTGGTAAATCGTGTATAGAATAGGGTTCTTTAGGGCGATAGGAAGGGTATATTATTTCGCCACAACCAAACGGCATAGACGCTTCTACTGGCTGAACTTTTACTAATGGCTGACTGTTTTTTATGGCAGTAATATCATATATGCCGGACTTGATAGCATTATTCCAGCGATTTACAATTTCTGCCTGATAGGTAGCTGTAGAATCGTAATTGCGTATTTGAAAAGAACCTAAACCGTTAGTATCAGTATGAGTGAAAGTTACATATTCGTCTTCGTTTTTTAAAACAGTAAACCATTTTTTTGCCATCGGTTTCCCTGTTTTTATATCAACAATTGAAATTTTAAAAGTATTTTGGGCAGAACAAAATATCGGAAGAGTGAAAAGCATTAACAGAATTAGGTATTTCATACACAATAAATTTAAGAAGTATTAAATAATAACACAATGCTTTGCTAAATCATTTATACTTCTTTTACCACCTAAAAATCCGAATCATTTCGCGTTAAAACCTTTCTACCCTTCACCTTTCCGCCTTCTTCCAAAAAACCCTACTTTTGCAAACTCAAATAAAAAGCATAACATGCTCAGAACAAATACTTGCGGCGAATTAACCTTAAACGATTTTGGTAAAACAGTAACGCTTTGCGGCTGGGTGCAAAAATCGCGCGATTTAGGCGGAACAACTTTTATTGATATTCGCGACCGTTATGGTTTAACGCAACTGGTTTTTAATGATGAAACGGCTGCGGTTATCAAAGAACAGGCACGCAGTTTAGGCCGCGAATTTGTGATCAAAGTTTCCGGGAAAGTGATTGAGCGTTCTAACAAAAACCTTAAAATACCAACCGGAGAAATTGAAATTGCAGCAACAGATTTGGAAGTTTTAAATCAATCCAAAGTTCCGCCGTTTTTAATTGAAGATGAAACTGATGGCGGCGAAGAGTTGCGCGCTAAATACCGTTACCTCGATCTCCGCAGAAACCCAATCAGAAACAACATGCTTTTGCGCCATAAAATGGCGCAGGAAGTGCGTAAATATTTAGACGGACTGGATTTTATTGAAGTAGAAACGCCGGTTCTGATTAAATCTACGCCCGAAGGCGCACGCGATTTCGTGGTTCCAAGTCGCATGAATCAAGGCGAGTTTTACGCTTTGCCGCAATCGCCGCAAACGTTTAAGCAATTGCTGATGGTTTCCGGGTTCGACCGTTATTTCCAGATCGTAAAATGTTTTCGGGATGAGGATCTGCGTGCCGATCGTCAGCCAGAATTTACGCAGATTGATTGCGAAATGTCGTTCATCACCCAGGAAGATATTTTGAATATTTTTGAAGGCTTGGTTCGCACACTTTTTAAAAATGTAAAAGGAATTGATTTGGTTGAAGTGCCGCGCATGACTTATGCCGATGCGATGCGTTTGTACGGTTCTGATAAACCGGATACCCGTTTCGGGATGCAGTTTGTGGAGTTAACAGATTTGGTAAAAGGCAAAAATTTCCCGGTTTTCGATCAGGCAGAATTGGTGGTTGGCATCAACGCAAAAAACTGCGCTTCCTACACACGCAAGCAATTGGATGAACTGACGGATTTTATCAAACGTCCGCAGATTGGCGCGACTGGTTTAATTTATTTAAGATATAATGCTGATGGCAATTTAAAATCTTCCGTAGATAAATTTTATAACGAAGAAGACCTAACCAATTGGGCTGCAGCTTTTGAAGCAGATCCCGGCGATCTGATACTTCTTTTAGCAGGTAAAAATGATAAAGTGCGCAAGCAACTCAACGAATTGCGTTTGGAAATGGGCAACCGTTTAGCTTTACGCGATAAAAATACATTTTCGCCGCTTTGGGTTTTAGATTTTCCGTTGCTGGAATGGGACGAAGAAACCGAACGTTTCCACGCGATGCACCATCCGTTTACTTCGCCAAAACCAGAAGATATTGCGTTGCTGGAAACTAATCCTGGAGAAGTTCGCGCCAATGCTTACGACTTGGTAATTAACGGAACAGAAGTTGGCGGCGGTTCCATCCGTATCCACGACCGAAGTTTGCAGGCGTTAATGTTTAAGCATTTAGGTTTCTCAAAGGAAGAAGCGCAAAAACAGTTTGGCTTTTTGATGGATGCTTTCGAGTTTGGCGCGCCTCCGCATGGTGGTATTGCTTTTGGTTTCGACCGTTTGTGTTCTATTTTTGCCGGACTGGATTCGATCCGGGATGTCATCGCTTTCCCCAAAAATAATTCTGGACGAGATGTGATGATCGATTCGCCATCAACCATCGAACAAAAACAAATGAATGAATTAAAAATAAAAACAACCGTTTAGCCGTTACCAAGCCAAAATATCTACATGAAAAAAAAACTATTACTCCTTGCTTTTTTTGCCCTTATTTTTTCTGCGTGTAAAAAGAGTACAACTGTTGATCCTGCCGTACAAGCCGCAACTGATGACGCTGCAATTAAAGCTTATATCGCTGCCAACAATATTACTGCTGTAAAAGATCCTTCGGGTTTGTATTATCAG
>CAZZVO010000095.1:0-13250 GCA_964657505.1 uncultured Mucilaginibacter sp. | reverse complement strand
TTCCACAATCCGCACTAATAGTGCGCTTAAAAAGCGTTCTGTTAATTATTCAACAAGCTTAAACTATAGTTATAAACCAAAGGCTGGCCAAGAGTTAAGTCTGGGCTTTGATTACCTTAAATATCAGGAAGACCCCGCTCAGACGATTGCCAGCAACACCTATCTTCCCGACAATACTTATTCAGGCAGTAGTTACTTATTATCCAATAATGCCTTTACCGCAAATGTTTACAGCATTAAAGCGGACTATGAAGCACTTGTTTTTGGAGGCGTTAAATTATCTACAGGAATGCAAGGTATTTATTCTAACAGGAATAGCATGGCGGGTTACGCAAATGGTACTAATAACGACCTTGATTCCCTCAATAACACTGTGAATTTTCATGAGCGTATAGCTGCCTTATATACAAGCATAGCCAAAAAGTTCGGCAGGTTTAGTCTGCAGGCGGGCTTACGTTATGAAAATACAAGGTCTGAAACCGAACAGTCCAATTTTGTTCACCCACCTTTGCTCGGTATCGCGTTTCGATACAATAATTTATTTCCAAGCCTGTACCTTTCTTACAATTTAGATACCTCTGCAGTTAATGTTATCAATTTTTCAATTAACAGCAGTGTGCAAAGGCCTGATTACTCCTCGCTTAATCCCTCAGCTTTTTACTTTGATAAATATAATGTGCTTAAAGGGAACTCCCTACTTCAGCCAAGCAGGATGACGAACGTTGAAGTTTCAGTTAGTCACGGAAATAATTTATCGATAGGCCTCTTTTATAACCGTTCTACCGGCGAGGTCATCACTGCGTATGAACTAATCGGTCAGTCCTTTATCAGTACCTTAGACAACATTGGCCTGATAGACAAGGTTGAGCTGTATAGCAACCTATCCTTACCGCTAAGAAGGTGGTGGACGGCAAATATTTATAGTGAGCTTTACAGGCGACGAAACAAGGGTACCATTTTAGGTGACCAACTCATCACTACGGCCTTGGTCTCATACAGTTTCAACCTGACAAACCAGTTTAAATTCAGTCGTAACTGGTCGGCAGAGATGGGCGGCATTTACAGGAGTGCATTCGTTTATGGCCAGGCCTTCCACGCACCTATGTGGACAGCAAATGCTGCTATTAAAAAGAATGTATTTGGAAATAAAGGAACGATCAGCTTGAACGGACGTGACCTGTTTCATTCCTGGATTAATAGAAGAACGATATTACTTACAAATGCCGTTATTGACGTTAATTCACGAAATGATACTCGGCAGGCAAACCTGGCTTTTACATACAGGTTTGGATCTGCTGTAAAGAAACTGCCTTATAAAAACGGCTTGGAAATTGAAAAACAACGGGCAGGGGCCAACTAACGAGTAGTAGAAAATGATAATGAATAGATATCTGGTTGTAATTTTGATGCCGTTAGTTTTTTTTGGTAAAAGTACAACTCAGGTTATAAGCCAGTTAGATACAATAGTCCCAAAACGTGAGTTCCGTGGTGTCTGGGTAGCAACAGTAGATAATATTGACTGGCCCGGAAGGAAATCAGTAACAACTGATCAGCAAAAAAACGAAATGCTTTCGATTCTGGATGCCCACCAGCAGACCGGGATCAATGCAATAATCTTACAGGTACGTCCTGCTGCTGATGCCTTTTATACCAAAAGCAGGGAACCGTGGTCAAAATATCTTACGGGTAAACAAGGGAAAGCTCCTGAGCCAGCTTATGATCCATTGGAATTTGCCGTTACTGAGGCCCACAAAAGGGGCATGAAACTTCACGCTTGGTTCAATCCTTACCGCGCGACAACGGATAGTAAATTTGCTGCTTTAAGCGCTGACCATATTACCAAGACAAAACCTGAGTGGTTCTTCACCTATGGAGGTATTAAATTGTTTAACCCCGGGCTGTCAGAAGTACGGGAATATATTGTACAGGTCGTGCTGGATGTGGTGGAAAACTACGATATCGACGGGGTACATATGGATGATTACTTTTATCCCTATCACATTGATAAGCAGAAAATTAATGACGAAGAGACTTTTAAGCAGTACGGGGCCGGGTTCAGCAATATCAAAGACTGGCGAAGGAACAATGTGGACCTGCTGATTAAAATGCTTACAGACAGTATCCATAAACATAACCCCCGGATGAAGTTCGGCGTAAGCCCGTTTGGTATATGGGCCAACAAATATCAAAACCCGGAAGGTTCAGACAGCCATGGTGGAGATTCTTACTATGAACTATATGCCGATTCCCGTAAATGGGTAAAAGAAGGCTGGGTCGATTATATCAATCCGCAGTTATACAGGCCGATGAACGATAATCTTGTAGCCTTCAATAAAATGGTAGACTGGTGGAGTAATAATACCTATAGCAGGCACCTTTATATTGGCCACGCTCTGTACCGCATTATTGAAAATAAACTGCCTGGGTTCAGGCTACCTACCCAGATACCCGATCAGATCAAGTATTTACGCCATAACCCGCGTGTCCAGGGCAGTGTGTTTTTTAGTTCCAGGTCACTAATTTTAAATCCGCTTGGCGTTACTGATTCGCTGAAAAAAACCTATTACCATTTTTCTGCTTTGCCGCCTGTTATGCTATGGCTGGATTCTGTTGCACCTAATACGCCCTGTATGCTTACCTTAAAGGTTACTTCAGATCATACCGTTTTACTTAGCTGGCAGGCACCTGAACTCGCAAAGGACAAGGAGCCGGTCTACGGATACGTGGTTTACCGGTTTGGTGAAAAGGATAGAATCGATACAAGCAACCCCGGAAAGATTCTGTGCATTAACTATAGTACTGAAACGTACATGACCGATCAAACAGCAAAAAGAGGAAATAAATACATTTATGTTGTTACTGCAATTGACCGGCTAAAAAATGAAAGTGAACATTCAGAACCTGCCAATATTATCTTTAAATAGCTGGTGATAGCAATACGAATATCCTTTACTATTTAAGTCATAGGCTCTTAAGGAATTGCACATATAGAGCGTGCCAAATACAGTCTATGTCAGTCCAATTTTCAAAAGCTCACTTTTGCAATTAATATCCTATTACATTTAAACAAAGGAATAAATGTCATCCAGGTTCTTATGTTAAAAACCAGTTTTTCTCTCTTTTAGCTGTTACATAAAATTATGATATGAAACATATTACACCTATTAATGCTTTTGGTTAGGTTTAAATGCAACGGTAGTCGTTCTGAAAAACCTTCGTCGCTGTTGCGCAAGGGGGTTTTTATCAAAAGTGATTTTATTGAACTTTGAATTCATCTACATCTACTAGTGTTTGTCGATTGCGTATCTGACTTTATAGCTCATTGTGACCTACCCTGAGTTTAGATATAAAATTTCCGTAAGCTATAGACAAATTGATTGATGTTTTAGAAAAGACAAAAAACCTGCTCTTATTTTTCATATTGAAGAAATAGCCTTTGATTCTCAATTATAAAGTAATCGTTGCTGTATTGTCATCTGTATTTCGATCAACCAATTTATAGATTGGATCTATACCCGCGCGTACCGGTTTTTCCTTGCTAAAAACAGTAATTGTTGTGTTTTCTTTGCTGAATTTTTCACGTTTTAGGTATGTGATTTTTTCCTTTCCGTTTTTATCCAATGAGAAAACGCCAATGTCGATATAATCTTTAATCGGTGTTAATTTTTCATTTCCGGAACGATCAGCATAATATTTGATTGTTTGTACGGGAAGCGTAACCAAATATCCGCCAGCAACTTTTTTAGCCGTTGGGTTAATCACGCGGTTTTCAAATAACGTAATTTTGCTGTACAAATCATCTACCACAAACTTCAAACTATCCGGCGTTACTTCTTTGATGTAACCGGTTAAAACATCAGAAGTTGGATAGTTATCGCTGTTGCCGTAATTGGCAATCAGCTTTCGTAAAGCTTTATTCATGTTGTCTTCGCCGATGTAATCCTGCATCGCAAAATTAGCCAAAGTGCCTTTTTGATAATGAATATATTGCTGATTATCAGTTTGATCAAGCGGATTTTCATTTTTCCGTTCTACAGATCGGCCTTGCAAATAACCATCCAGCTCATATTTTAAATACCGGCGCAACTCTTCCAACGGAAGTGTTTTTTTAAGCAGCATCAACGCGCTGTATTGCGCCAAACTCTCCGAAAACATTTGGTTTCCAACCGTATTGGCTTCACAAACCTGGTGTCCCCACCATTGATGGCCCAATTCATGCGCGGTTACGTAATAAGCCATATTCAGTTTGCCAGGTTTATCACGAAAAATGAAACCAATACTTTCAGAAAAAGGGACCGTATTTGGAAAAGACTGCGCAAAAGAACGGTAGCGCGGAAACTCAATGATGCGCATTTGCTTGTACGAAAACGGACTGAAATTCTTACTATCGTAATCTAAACCGTTTTTCAAACTCGTCATCATAATGTTGAGGTTGTATGGATGATCTTTGTGGTAATAAATTTCGAGGTTAACGTTGTGCCATTTATCGTGCTTCACTTCAAACCTGCCCGAAATGATGTTGAAAAAATTAAAAATCGGTTTATCCATTTGGTAATGAAAATAAGCGCGACCGTTTTTCATCCATTTACTTTTTAAATAACCCGGCGAAATGGCAATTTGATCTGCAGCGGTGCTAATTGTCAAATCCAAACCGGTATGGCCGCGCTGCTGAAATAAGTTAAACTTTCTAGCTAAAGTATCCGTTCTTGGCGGCAAGCCTTGCTGTTCTTTTAAGCCTCTTTTTTTCCGTTCTTCGGTATCACTCAATTCAAAATTTTTGTCGTAACCCAATTGCGGCAAAATATCCGTGTTGTTGATAAAAGTTCCGTTGCGCACATAGCTGGTATTATCAGCATCATTGGTAAAGCCGGTTTTGCTTCTTTTACCCACTAAATTTAATTGCATAGAATCGCCGGGCAATAAAGGTTGCGCGAGTTTGTAAATTTTTAAATGATATTTTGAATAGCTTTTTACCAGCGTAAGTGGTTTGCTAAAACTCATTCGGCTGTAATGCAGCTGCTCATCAACCGGTTCCTGCACCAATACTTCTTTTATGGGTGTATTCATCAGGTTTTCGTAAGTAACGGTTGCTTTGAGGTTGACGTTTCCTTCTTCCGGGAATAAATCAACTGCACCAACTACATTTACAACGCTAGGCTGTACTGTTTTTGCATAGGTTTTTTTAAGATCTTTTTCGTAGGAAGCCTGCACATCTTTTAGCTGTTCGGGGTTTCGGTATTTGTTTAAAATGTTGGTGTTGTAGAAGTAAAATCCGCCCGAAACAATTGCGATTAACAGGCAAATAACCATGTACAAAGTTTGACCGGAACCAAAGCGGTTTTTAGCATTGCTGATCCTATTTTTGTAAGCCGTATCGGTTCCTCTCGGATAAAATAAAACCGAAACTCCCATCAGCAATCCGGCAAAAGCCATCCAGAATATTTTGAGGATTACAAAACGATCGATGGTTGCGGCAAAACCGTTCATATCAGAATAATCTCCTACACCACCACTGTTTGGAATGAGCAGACTGTAGAAAATTTTCATCCGCGGCGCAAAAATAATGTAGATAAAAAACAGGATTGCTACAGCATAACCCACAAATTTGTTGTTGAAAATGCTCTGGATAAACATCGAAAGTGCAATGTAAATCAGCATCGGCAGATAAATGCGCAGCAATAAAACTTGCAAATAAACGCCAATTTCGATGTGGTTAAATCCTTTAAAAAGCTGAATCAATACGCCGACCGGAATCATCAGCAAAACATAAACCAGCGTTACGCCAGCCATTGCAAAAAATTTGCTGACAACCGGAACAGAATAACCAACCGGTAAAGCATCAAAAATTTGGTCGAAGCGGATTTCTTTTTCTTTCCAGATGATTTCTCCGCAGTAAAATAAAATCATGATGCTTATTATTAAGCCAACCTGAGAAGCAATAAAGCCAGCCGTAAGCGAAGAAAGAGGATAAAGTTCTTGTCCGTACCAGGAAGTGGCGTATTCTGCATTGATGCCAATCAAAATAATTCCAATAATGCCGATGCCCAGAAACGGAACTGAACGGATAATTTCTTTAAAATACAAACGCGTTAATGCCGAAACCTGCCGAAGCCAAGTTCCGGATGTGTAAATTGGAACTGCAAAAGGAATTGGCTGATTATCAGGCAATACGCCTACTACTGTTTTTATCGCCCTTTTTTTGTACAACCCATTGTAAACCGATCGAAATTTGAACACCGAAAAAGTGATGATAAAAACAGCAATGCCTAAGCTCAGCCAGATCAAACGGTTCATTAATAAAAGTCCGCCGAAGGGAACGATTAAGTTGTTTTTTTCTGAAACAGTCCAATATCGTGTTAACGCATCAATTGTGTAAGAACCAAAAGGGTCGAGCAAAGCTGCTTTGCGGATATTTTCTATATCGCCAATTAAAGTTTGCACCACAATGTAAATAGCCAGCAAAGCGATGGCTTGCAAATAAACAAAAAGCATTTTCCGGCTTAAAGCACCGCTTGCAAAAAACAGACAGGAAAATACGAACATATTGGTTACGATCATCACCAGCCAGGGTTTTACAAACTGACCGATGTGAATGGGTAGCAATTTGGTTTTATCAACCCAGGGCATGTGGCAGCCGATGTAAGTGCCAAATACAAATGCCGAACTGATTAAAATCAGGATGATAAAAGAACCCAAAAATCGCCCCAGCAAATAACTGGTTTTGTTGATGTTGGTGGTGAAGATCAGCGATTCCATTTTGTGTTCAAAATCGCGGATAACCGGAACGCCCATAATGGCAGAAGCGAAAAACAGACCGGGAATCAAACTAAAAACACCCGCAATATTGAACAAAACAACCGATGCGTTTTGCTTGATTTTGCCAATATCGCCGCCAAACTGGATGCCGTTCCAGGTTACCGCCAGAAAAGCCAGCAGCAGCCAGATGAAAAAATAAATGTACGTTGCCGGTCGGTTCAGCCGGTATTTCAGCTCAAACTTGATAACTTCTAAAAGCATATTCTGGGCGTTAAATGGTTTGAGAAACGGTTAAATGGCCAACGATATAAGAGAAATAAACATCTTCCAAATCGGGCGGAATGGCTTCAAAACCGGCTTCCGGCTGTTCATCCGCGTAAATATGTAAAGTTGGTTTGCCAGCAATCAATTTATCAGAAATTACCCGGAAACGTTCCTTGTAACCGGCAGCCAAATCACGATCTACGCGTTTGCTCCAGATTTTGCCTTTCAAAGCTTCTAAAGCAGCCAGCGGATGACTTTGCATCAAAACTTCGCCTTTGTTAATGATGGCCATATCGGTGCAAAGTTCTTTCACATCTTCTACAATATGCGTGGAAAGGATCACGATTGTATCTTCACTTAACTCACCCAATAAATTTAAAAAACGGTTTCGCTCCGCGGGATCCAGTCCGGCAGTTGGTTCATCTACAATAATTAGTTTCGGGTTGGATAACAAAGCCTGCGCAATGCCAAAACGCTGTTTCATGCCGCCGGAATAACCTGAAAGATGTTTTTTCCGATCGTTAAACAAGTTTGTTTTATGTAGCAGAGAAGTAACCAATTCTTTCCTTTCACTGCTTTTGGCTATTCCTTTCAAAACGGCCAAATGATCCAGCAAATCCTCCGCAGATATTTTTGGATAAACGCCAAACTCCTGCGGCAAATAACCCAGCGTGCGGCGCAAAGCTTCTTTCTGCTTCAAGGCATCCAGCGAACCCAGCGTAATCGTTCCGGAATCTGGTTCCTGTAAGGTAGCAATTGTTCGCATCAAACTTGATTTGCCTGCGCCATTTGGTCCAAGCAGGCCAAACATGCCTGAACTGATGGTTAAACTAATTCCTTTTAATGCGTGCACGCCGTTGGAATAGGTTTTAGAAAGATTTTGTATAATTAGTTGCATGAGAATAAGGAAAAGTTACGGTATATTTTAATTCAGGTGTTCTTATTTGCCGATAAGATAGAACAATTAAATAAATGTTACGAATAAATCTAAAACTGACGCGAATTTTGGAAGCAAGTAGGGTTTCCTAATTGTGATATCAACAATTTCCAAAAAAGCGTATAACTTCAGATTTCCAAAAAAGGAATCCGTTTGCAGACTAAGAATGATGTTTTCCAGGAAAGCTATTCTAAGAATTCGTTCCTTAAATGATAATTTAAACTTGTTGTTTTTAGGAGATGCGTGTAGCAGACTAATCAAAATTTAGGCGATAAAAGAAGTATCAACATTTAAATATAAATTCAACTTTGGTTCGGGTCGACAGGTTTAGTTTCCATTCCTTCGCAAAGTATTTTCCGTCAGTAACAATTTTAAAGCGACACCCTATAATGATAAATAGCTTACTTGAAAGCATACAAAATGTAATAACATTAAGTTCAGCAGGGAAAGATCTGGTAATAGCCTTATTCAAAGAAAAAACCTACAAAAAGGGCGACTTCTTTCTGGCAGGCGGACAAGTTGTAAGCAGGCTGGATTTGTGACGAAGGGACTGCTACGATATTATATCAGTCACGATGGGGAAGAAAAAACATATGTTTTTGCACAGGAAAACAATTTTGTCTGCAACTATGAAAGTTTCCTACCCCAGTTGCCGTCGGCAAAAATCATTCAGGCATTAGAGGACTGCGAATTTCTGGTCGTCTCCTATACAGACCTGCAAACATTCTAACAATCAATTAAAGGGGCAGAACGGTTTGGCAGGTTGGTCATTGAACAGGTTTTTATACAGACGTTACAGGGCCTCAGTTCATTTTATACTGATTCGCCTGAATTTCGTTATGAGAAATTTCTTAAAAAGCATCCTGATTTACAACAAAGAATTCCCCAATATCATATTGCTTCGTATGTGGGCGTAAAACCGCAATCAATTAGCCGTATCCGCAAAAGAATTTTCACTGAAAAATGATTTGTTAACCCAGGTGCACCGATCCCGGAGGTAGGTTGCTGCCAATCAAATCAAACTGTAGTTTACAGAATGGGGGTTCAACTGAAGGCACCAAATAACAGGTTCTTCAAAAATGGTAAACAGTTATTGTTAAACGGCAGTGCTAAAATATCTGAATTAGTTTTAATCATTATTGACTATATTTTTTCTAATTTGTCATCATGAAAAGAAGCTGTTTGGTAATTTTCCTTTTGCTGCAATGTCTGTCGCTAAAAATTATTGCGCAACAGTTTACACCACAAGTAAAGGCCTATATCAAAGTAAATGTTCCGGTTGTTGTCATTACAGACGTAAAGCTGATTGACGGAACTGGTAATCCTGCAAAATCTCATCAAACAGTAGTTTTCAGTAATGGCAAAATAAGCCAAACAGGGGATGCAAAGAAAATAAAGGTTCCTGCCGGGGCACAAATAATTATTGGAATAGGTAAGACCCTTATTCCTGGCCTGGTCATGTTGCATGAACATATGTATTACACTATTCCGGTAGATAATTATTTTAACATTGCAGAAATGCCCTATTCTTTTCCCCGTTTGTACCTGGCTGGTGGTGTAACCACGGCTAGAACAGCGGGTAGCATCGAACCCCAAACAGACCTTGCACTTAAAAGAATGATCAGTGAAGGAAAGATTATTGGCCCTGACCTGGATGTGACTGCACCTTATATTGAGGAGCAGGGTTATGATATACCGGCATTAAATGTAATTAAAGGGCCGGAAGATGCTGCGGCAACCGTTAAGTTTTGGGCAGAGAAGGGATGCACCTCATTTAAAATGTATGTACATGCTACCCGGGCAGATATGGCGGCAGTAATAGACATAGGTACGAAGGAAAGCATCTCGTGTTTTCACCCTCCATATCCTGGCCACTGACAAAAAGAAACGCTGGTAGGGCGTAAAGCCGTCAATCTTATCAGCGTTCTTTCCTTGCCTGGTCATCTTGAATGCATCGTAAGCTATAGCAACCCCGCCGTTATCGGCGGTATTTTCACCCAGTGTCAATGCCCCCTTTATGTGAACAGTATCTAAAACAGTAAATGAGCCATATAAATTCACTAATTGCTTCGTTTTCGCTTTAAATTTTGAGTAATCTTCCTTTGTCCACCAGTTCTTTACGTTACCGTCTTTATCAAACTGTGCGCCCTGGTCATCAAACGCATGTGTCATCTCATGGCCAATTACCATCCCGATACCTCCATAGTTAATCGCGTCATCGGCTGAAAAATCAAAATAAGGAAACTGTAAAATACCTGCCGGAAAAACAACCTCGTTAAGGGATGGATTATAATAGGCTGTAACCGTAGATGGCGTGGTATGCCATTCTGTTCTGTCAACCGGTTTGTTTAGTTTTGCAAGTTCAACCTCGTAGTCGTTTTGATTCAGCGAAACCACATTTTCAAAGTATTTCGTCTTATCAATTTGTACCTGGTCATAATTCCGCCACTTATCCGGGTAGCCGATCTTTTTTGAGATGGCATATAATTTTTCCTTTGCTTTTTGTTTGGTACTATCACTCATCCAGTCTATGTGATTAATCCTGTTTTCAAAGGATTTTTGCAAGTTGTTCACGAGTATAAGCACACGTTTTTTGGCATCTTCATTAAAATATCTTTTCACATATAGTTGCCCTAAGGCCTGCCCCAAATAGCTGTCGACGTTTTCAGTCATGAATTGTCTGCGGGATTTTTGCGTCGCTTGCCCGGACAAGACGCTGCTAAACTCAAAAGAGGCATCAACAAAAGGCTTGCTGAGCGACTCAGTATAGTTTTCCATGGTACTGGCCTTTAAATAGATTTTCCAGTCATTTATAGAAACGGATTCTAGTAGCACGTTTAACTTATCGTAGTAAGCGGGCTGGGCCATATCAATAGAATCAGTCGCCGTACCCAAGTCTGAAAGCAAAGTCTTCCAGCCTATATTAGGTTGTGTTATGCTGGTAGAGGTAACAGCAGTTTTATGGTAATTAGCATTAACATCCCTCAGCTCAACATTTGTCTTATGTGATGCTGCAACCTGCTTTTCGATGCCGTAAACAATATCTGCATTCTTTGTGGCGGCACCATAGGTACTCCCGGTTAACTGAAGCAAGGTTCGGACGTACTTTTTATAGGCCTGCTGAATTCGGAGCGTAGGTGAATCTGTTTTAAAATAATAATCCCTATCAGGCAGACCGATACCTGCCTGATAGACATGGGCAATATTGGTCCCGCTATTTTTGTTGTCGGGATAAATGCCAAAGCTGATAACTGATCGGTTTCCCGATTTTAATTCAGTTGCCAGAAACTTCAGTAGCGAGGTACATTGCTAATAGCATCAATACGGGCAAGTATCTGTTTAATAGGCTCATATCCGCGCTGGTTAATTGTTGCCATATCCATACCGGATGCATAGAAATCACCGACCTTCTGGTCAATACTTCCCATTGTATTCCTGGTTTTAGAAATACTATCCAGGATATTCTGAAGCAACTTTTTTTGTGGGATGTTCATAAATGAGTAAGAACCCACACCTGATTGGTCCCCGGCAATTTTTACGCTGTCGTACCAGCGTCCGTTAACAAAGCGAAAGAAATTATCACCTGGTTTTATCAGGCGGTCTATTCCGGCTACATCGACAAAGGTTTTCTTTTGCGCATCCGAATAATTCCATACGCTAAAAAATACTAACGTTAAAAAGAGGTAAACCAATTTATTCATCAACTCAAGATTTGTTTAAAGATAATAATTCTCATACACGGTAACAATATAACTAACCGAGAGACTTGTGATTATAAATGGGGAAACAGAACTTCCTTATCTTTTTAGCAGTAAATATAAAAAACAGTCTCGGTTTTAAAGTGAAGAAAAATCGCCATACTTTTTAAAAACCTGAGAGCCGCTTTTAATCTAAGTTCTGGAAGAAGTTGTTCAAGCAATTTCTGGTTGGTCGGTAAGTGGCTTTGTCTTGTTCAAATTAACCACTTTAAATTAATTATTTGCCAACAATTTTTATCCAATTGCTGTTTACGAAATAAAAGGAGGTTATAATATGTCAATTAAAGGAAAAGCAAAAGAAGCTGCTGGTTTTGTGAAAGAAGAAACCGGTGAAAAACTCAAAAATGATAAGATGGCTGATGAAGGCCGTGAGTTAAGGAATGAGGGTCGTGTTGAGGATGGCAAAGCACCGAAGACAACAAAACCTGGCACGGGTCACCCTGAAAAATAATTTAAGTTAACCTGCTGGCCGTACTACTTTGTGACAGCTGGTAAAACAAGCAGGCCACTGATGTATACATCAGTGGCTTTTTTTATGATCGTCATATAAGCGCCCCATCTTATTTGCGCGCTAAGTCAGTTTCACTTGAACACGATAAAAATTTGGATTCTACTTTAATATTAGAAAAATTAATAGGCTGTGTAATTTATCAAAACTATGATTTGATACAGTAAAAGTTCGGATTTGTCATCGTAATGGAAAAAGAACAGGTCTATTGTACAATTCAATTAGCCTCTGCTATTTTTCGGTGTAGTATACCACCTTAGCAGGATGAAGCGAAAAGAGATTATCGAAGTATGCGGTCTTTCACGGGAGGCAGAGCTACGCAACTTCTTGATGAGCTAACAGAATCTAGTTTTATTTCACCCTATTTACCTTTTGAAAAAAACGTACGGGATAGTATCTATAAGCTATCTGATGAATATTCTATGTTTTACCTTAAATTCTTACAAAACAGCAGGGCAAAGGGTGACGGTACGTGGATCAAAATGTCCAACTCTCCTTCATGGAGAAGCTGGAGCGGAACTGCTTATGAAAGCATTTGTTTAAAACATACCGGGAGGATTAAAGCAGCGCTTGGGATTGCAGGTGTATATACAGAAGAATCAGCCTGGAGGTATGTACCCGGAAAGGATCAGCCCGGTGCCCAAATTGATCTATTAATAGACCGACAAGATTTTTGTATAAGTTTATGCGAGATGAAATTTTCTAATACCGAGTTTACAATTGATAAAGCATATGCTGCAGAGCTGGAAAATAAGCGAAATGTTTTCAGGTTAAAAACCAAAACTTCAAAGACACTATTTATAGTGATGGTGACCACGTTTGGAACAAAAGACAATAGCTATAAAATTGGCCTGGTGCAAAACGATGTTACTTTAGATGATTTATTTAAGTAAAGCGTTTTCCTGTTAAGCTGAAAGGGTGTAAAGTAAATTGTGGCAAGGTGTATTGACGTCCTCCCGAAAATTAAAAAGTCTATAATTGAACAGTCCATTTAAGGGAAGCTTACATAATCATCGCAATTACTTTG
>CAZZVO010000094.1:0-13290 GCA_964657505.1 uncultured Mucilaginibacter sp. | reverse complement strand
GAAAAAATGCTGCCGATTAAGGTGAGGATAAAAAAGCCAATACGGAAGACAAGCGTTGGCGTGTAAAAACCGGTAGGATATTGTTCTTTTATATTTTTTAATTCCGGTTCGGAAATTAAACCTGCACCATGGGCGTTTTCGGCTTCTTCCTGAAGGCGGAAGTTTTCTAATCCGTGTTCATCGTAAATAATCATGCTGCTTTGATTTTATGGTTCAATTGTCGTAACAGATATATAAAACCTATTGCAGAAAGAGGTACAAACCAAAACATGAGTTCTACTCCCAAGCCGTTTCCTACATAAGAAAAAAGCCGATAAGCCAGGCAGTTCGTTGCAAAGTAACCATAAAGAAGTGCCAATAATGAAAAGTAAAAAGATTTGTTTTGCAAGGCATTAATATAAAGCAGAAATGCCAGGATAATAGCAGTTATCAACCAAAGAAAAGAGCTTTGTATTTCATAACGGTTAAAGTAAGCGGCCAGTAACGCGACAAAAGAAACATGTATCCCGTAATGCTGGTAGCTGAATTTGAAATGAGGTTTATATTCATAATATTCCGTTAGAAACGCTAAGAATAATAAGAAGAAACCTAAAACAAGATAAGTATAAATAAGGGTTTCGCTGTTGTAATTGCCCATCATTAGTAATTGTTTAGGTGTGATGGAGACGCCCATCCATACCGCTAAATTCACAATGGCCATATTTAGAATACCAAGATGATCGAAGTAATAAGCAATAAAAAACAGAGCCATCATCGGCAAAAACGTTGCAAGTCCATAATGCGTCCCAAATACCTGGTATTGGTATTGAAGGTAAGCTGTAAACGAAAGCATGGTAAGCGTTCCCAACAAGAGGATATAATCAAAAACAGGACTGGGCGCCTTCACTTTAAACCTGCTGAAAGGCGGTTTTTTTCTTTCGCAATAGGTAAAGCAAGCTATGGAAATAATAGCAATCAGGGATAAAATAGCTTGATGGCCAATGGTATCAATATTCTTATAAATCAGGATACCTAAACCGGCATTCAAAAGCAAAACACCAATAGCGAGCAGTGTATTGATATCCCAATGAACGGAAACTAATGGATACTCGTACTCTTGGGTTATCTTTTCGAAAGACTCCTCGCCAACCAAGCCTTCCTGGTGTAACTTTTTAAAAAGGTTGTAATCCATAGATTGCGGTTTATGGGCAAAATATACATTAAAATTTTAATTTATTTAAAAATGCACAAAGTGGTTTCTCTACTAAAATAATTTTAGAAGTTGTTTAAACTTATTCCGGTTTTACAACTGGATTTACGTTCTTTTTGCTTGATGAAAAAGAACGAAAGCCTGGTTAAATAATTTTGATTATAAAAGAAGCAAGCTTCTTTGGCAAACCTGCGGTTGCTGGTATTACGTTCTTTTTGCTTGAACAAAAAAAACCAAAAATTCAAGAATGCCGTATCGCCTCCGGGCGGCATTCGGCCCTGCGCTCCTGGGTGGCTACCTTAAAGTTTTAGACCTTTCTAATGTTCAAAACAGGCGCTATACTATTAGATCAGGACAGTATTTTTTAATTCTCAACGGTATTTTATCTAACTGAAAAGGCCGCCTGCACGATATACGCCCATGAGCGTGGGGCTGGACAGACGCCCGGAGGCGATCGTCTGTTCTTGATTTTTTGGTTCTTTTTGATCAAGCAAAAAGAACGTAAAAAGGGCGAAGACCCGATTGGTGATTCCCAATTTAGATTATTAACCATGCTTCTTTTAGGCATAACAAATAGTGTTCAATGCTAATCCTAAGAAAAAATAAACAACGTTAGTTTTTATGTGATAAAAGAAGCATCGCCATAAATTAAATAATCAGCCTCCATAATCATATCCTAAACAACTTCGTTAACAGAAATTGTAAATTATTTTGAATATGTTTAGTAAAAATTACGATCGAGATTTTAAACTGTAAATTTCAACAGCACAACACCAAGATTTTCAAAATCAACAATAACTTGTAACTATGAAAAAGATAATTGCCACATTAAGTCTGTTAGGTTTTATGACACAAGTAAACGCACAATTTCAACCAGCAACGCCTCCTGTTGCAGAAAAAAAGGAACATATTCGAAGTATTCATGGCGAACAGGTTGTAGACAATTATTACTGGATGTACGATTATTTCGGCAAAGGGTCAGATAGTACCAAAGTAGTGGATTATCTCAAAGCCGAGAACACTTACCTGGAAACGGTAATGAGCGGCACCAAGCAATTGCAAGCCGACTTGTTTACCGAAATGAAAGCCAGGATTAAAGAGCACGACGAAAGTGTACCGGTATTTAAAAACGGCTATTACTATTACACCCGTACCGAAAACGGAAAAGAGTATTATAAATATTGCCGTAAAAAAAGCAGTCTGACCGCAAAAGAAGAGGTTTTGTTAGACGTGGACCAAATGGCGGAAGGCCATCCTTATTTTGCGGTTACCGGTTTCAGCATTAGTGAAGACAATAAACTGCTGGCTTACGGCGTGGACGAGGTTAGCAGAAGGCAATACACCATCCACGTAAAAAACCTGCAAACCGGAGAAATTTTAAAAGATGCGGTAGCAAATACCGAAGGCGATGCCTGCTGGGCAAACGATAACAAAACGCTTTTTTACACGGCTAAAAATCCGGTTACGTTGTTATCCGAAAAAATTAAACGCCACACTTTAGGTGCTGATGCGTCTGCGGATGCTGTTGTTTATGACGAGAACGACAAGAGCAATTACATCCACGTTGAGAAAAGTAAGAACAACAAATATATCATGATCGTGTCGCAGGCAACTATGTCTTCTGAAATTCGGATGTTAGATGCATCACAGCCTAACGGATCATTTACCGTTTTTCAGCCGAGAATGAAAGATGTATTGTACGATGTAATCCCTTTAGAAAACAAATTTTTAATTCGGACCAATAAAGACGGCGCGACGAATTTTAAGCTGATGGAATGTTCGCTCAGCAAAACAACAGCCGCGAATTGGAAGGAAATCATTCCGAACCGTACAGATGTTTTGATGCAAAGTGTAGAAGAATTTAAAGGTTTTATCGCCATAAACGAACGTAAAGAAGGTTTGGTTAAAATGCGGATCAGGAATTTAAAGGACAATTCTGAACATGACATTGATTTTGGCGAAGCTGCTTATTCGGCAAACTTTGGTGCCAATCCGGAATATAACAGTACGAATTTGCGTTTCGGCTATACTTCTTTAACCACACCAATTTCTACCTACGATTACAATATGGTTACCAGGGTTAAAAAGCTGATGAAGCAACAGGAAGTGCTGGGCGGCTATAACCCAAAAGATTACACTACAGAACGCTTTTATGTAACCGCAAAAGATGGTATAAAAGTGCCGGTTTCTTTGGTTTATAAAAAAGGTTTTAAAAAGGATGGCAAATCACCATTGCTGCTTTATGCTTACGGAAGTTACGGCATCAGCACAGATGCAAGCTTTAACAGTGCACGTTTGAGTTTGTTAAATAGAGGTTTTGTTTATGCGATTGCACATATCCGCGGTGGCGAGGACATGGGCCGCCAATGGTACGAAAACGGCAAAATGATGCACAAAAAGAACACCTTTACCGATTTTATAGATTGCGGCGAGTTTTTAGTGAAAGAGAAATACACCAGCAAAGAACATTTGTACGCACAAGGCGGCAGTGCGGGCGGTTTACTGATGGGCGCAGTAACCAATATGGCACCAGATTTATGGCATGGCGTAATTGCACAAGTTCCGTTTGTAGATGTTGTAAATACGATGCTGGATGAAAGTATACCGCTAACTACCAATGAATTTGATGAGTGGGGAAACCCGAAAAATAAGGATGCTTATTTGTACATGAAAAGCTACAGTCCTTATGAAAATGTGGAGAAGAAGAATTACCCGAATATTTTGGTAACCACCGGATTGCACGATAGTCAGGTACAATATTTTGAACCGGCAAAATGGGTAGCCAAACTGCGCGATATGAAAACGGATAAAAACAAGTTGCTGCTGCATACCAATATGGCATTTGGCCACGGCGGCGCAAGCGGCCGCTTTGATTACCTGAAAGATGTAGCTTTGATCTATGCATTTATGTTTACTTTGGAAGGGATAGACAAGTAGTTTAAGGTAACTTGTCTAAAGTTTTTATGTTCTAATTTAACAAACTTTGATTTAAATTTATCTTGAAGATTTTCGCAAGTTGACAAAAATGAAATTGCATTTTCTCCAGTTTGGTCAACATACTTGTGATAACGTTCGTTAATATAATTGGTGGCTGCTATAAACCTTCATAATTCCAAATGGACAACTTTTTAAACTCATTTACTTTTGATAATATAATCAAGTTTTTGACACTCGCTGTTGGTGTTGTTGGACTTTTTAAAGTTTTACTTGAATATACTAAAGCTCAGAAATGGAAAAAGGCAGAATTTTTAGCAAAAGAAGTAAAGGAGTTTTTCGCAGATGCAAACATTCAAAGAGCATTATTGATGCTTGACTGGAATATTATTGACATACCCTTGTTTGAAAACGAAATAGAAAATAAAAAATCCTTTTTATTTAAAGATGAAATGCTAATAAATTCTTTAAAACATCATGATGAAACTTATTTTACTGATGAAGAAAGTATAATCAGGCAAACGTTTGACGATTTTCTTTTTAAACTCGGAATGTTTCAAAACTATATCGACAGTAAGTTAATATCGAAAAAAGATGTCGAACCTTATTTATCCTACTGGATCAACTTAATCGGCGACTTATCACGAAAAAGAAAAGATGAACAATGTTTTAAGCAACTATGGAAGTTTACTAATTATTATGAATACAAGCCAATAATAAAACTTTTAAAAAGTTTTGGTTATAACATCACTACAGACAATCATCCTATTTTACCGACATCGTAAGGACAGAAGTCTGCCGAAGATAAATTACAGCAGCCAACATTGGTTTGGCAAAAAACTGGCTGATAGAACAAATTTTAGCCGATAAAAGAAGCATCAACATTTGATTATAAATTTAACTTTGATTTCGGCTGACAATTTTCAAATCCCAGTCCTTCGCCAAGAGCCGAATGATAGAAAAGCGTTTCTTGCATTTTTAATCAGCCGATATGAAAAAAACAAGTCTGCTTTTATTTTCCACTTTGTTCTATTTGTGCAGCTATGGGCAAAAGCAAAATGACGCTGTTCCCACTGTTTATCTTTCTTTTAATTTTAAACAACTAAAAGGTGGTTGGCAAAAATATAAAGTTGATACAAACATCAAAGATTCCATTCCTAAAAGTATAATAGTTCGAGGCGCGCCCAGTTTGAAGTTGACGAAGTGGCAATCATTTGATGATAAAAGGTTTATGGAAAAAGAAGGTTTTTCAGCATTCGTCAATTTTGTTTCCGGCGATACCACAAATATCATTTTAACACAAAGTGGAGACGTTGGTTATCGTTTGATAATTGTTGCAGATAGTTGTAAAGCATTTAGTTATGCTTGTAGTAAAATTGTAGATCCAAGTGCCGGATATAAACTTAATGAAATCGATACTTCTTATCAAACTGAATTACTCGTTCCACTCACATCTTACAATTTAATTCTAACCAAAAAGCCTTCCTTTTTACCAGGAGAAATTATTGAAGGCCATATTGAATGTGAAGGCCCGACTTATTACCTAAAATCAAGTTTACCTTTCAAAAAAATGCAATCTTCTATTGATGGTTATTTTCGAACTTTCGACATAAAAAAAATTAAAAACGCTCAGGAGCTACCAACTTGGTTTGTACATTAAGTTGACGTATCTTTTAATGGACGAGACTTAAAGTATTGCACTTCAATATTACAAGAATAAACGAAGTATCAAGTTTGAAAATCTTATTTAATGGTTCAAATATTAGTTGTTTAGGCGACCGTAAACAAATTAAAATTGCAGTAAAAATTTGTAAAATATCATTTTAATTAATTTTATTTTTTAAGTTTGATATGACCAACAATTTACCTCATGAAAAAGCAAAACCTTTATTTAGCCTTGGTTTTCACCTTAACATTTTTTACAATTTTCGAATCTAAAGCGCAATTTGGAAACCTTTTGCAGAAAGCCAAAGAGAAAGCAGCTTTAGCAACAAGTATGCTGGATGGAAAAAGTAAGGGCAACAGCTATAAAGAAACCATGAGGAAATTGCATCCAACTACGGTAGGTTTTATGGCACCGGATTTTACACAGAACGACCCAAATGGCAACTCAATTAGCTTGTCTTCTTTTAAAGGTAAATATGTTTTGTTAGATTTTTGGGCTTCCTGGTGCGGCCCTTGCAGACGCGCAAATCCAGATATTTTAAAAGTTTACGACCATTATAAAACTAACAACTTCACCATTTTAGGGGTTTCGTTAGATCGCCCGAGTGGACGTGAAGCATGGTTACAAGCGATCAAAGATGACGGGCTAACCTGGAACCATGTATCAGACTTGAAATACTGGGACAGTGAGGTTGCTTATATGTACAGCGTAACCGGGATCCCCCAAAATTTCCTTATTGATCCCAGTGGAAAGATTATCGCAAAAAATTTAAGTAGCGAACAATTGGAATCTACCTTGGCACAATTGTTAAATTAAATAGGCTTACCTAAAGCTTTTCAAAACACGATACAAGTTACAAGTTCTGAACGAGTAATCACTCAAAAAAAAGTTCCGTAACTTTTCTTTGAAGGCATCATCCTAAAAGTGTCAATCCATCACTCGGCTGATACTAATTCAATACTTCTTTTATACCTTAAATTTTGTCTACTAAAATTGTTGGTGCAACAGCTAAGTCATTTCACACTCTTTCACTTTGTTGATGATTCGGATGCAAAACAGAACTCTTTATGTTAAAACTTAAACTTTTTTCATGGGTTCTATGTTCGTCCCAAAATTGATTGTTGAAGATGAACAAGCTTAAAACAACCCTAAAATATTCTGCCGTATTGTTGTTTGCGGCGTTTGGCAGGTATCCGGTATCCTGGCTGCTATCCAAAAAAAAAGGTAAAAGTTTAAATTGGAAAACACCGGACGATAGTTGTTGGGTAAAGTGCGCAAGCGGCAATGAGTTTTATGTAGAAATGGATGGGCCGCTCCATGCACAGCCTTTGGTTTTGGTGCACGGTTTAAACGCCAACAGAAAGCAGTGGTATTACCAGCGCAACTACTTCAATAAAATTTACCGTTGCGTTTTTATTGATTTGCCTGGGCACGGCCGTTCATCTGCCGCAAAAGATTTATCTGTGCAAACACTTGCAGCAGATTTAAAAAATGTATTGGAAGTTTTAAAAATTGATCAGCCTTTTATTTACGGCCACAGTTGGGGAAGTTCTCTTTTGATGCAATATTGCGTGCAGGCCGGCGAAAACATCAACGCAAAAGGCGTGATATTGCATGCCGGTTCTTATATCAACCCGCTCAATTTTTGCTTGTTTGCACCGGCACTAAAAGTTTTGGAAAAACCTTTTATTGTTCCGTTACTACAATTTTTTAAAGTGACAGCACCTGTTTTTGACGTTTTATCCTGGATAAATTTCTCTAACGGGGTTTCCAGTTTAATTGGCCGTTTTATGTTTTTTGTAGGGACGCAAACCGCAGCACAGTTACGATATACAGTTGGTTTTGCGCCGTACAACCGTACAAAAGCCGTGGCAGAAGCTTTACTACAATTGCTAAAAATAAACCTAACCGCTGCACAATTAAATCAAATTAAAATCCCGGTCTTGGTAATTGGCGGTGTTAACGACCGGATAAATGTATTGAAATGCAGTATCTTAATTCATCAGCAAATCCCGCAATCTAAACTTGTTGTTTTAAAGGCCGGGCATCAAAATTTGATTGAAAAACATGGTAAATTAAACCATGCTGTTGCTTCTTTTATGGGAAGTTTATAGTTAAATTTCGATTTATTTAGTAAAACCTCGCAATTTTTAACACGATAAAAGAAGCATTTAAAATAGATGGAATAAAAGTCGGTTAGTATAAACTTGTAGATAAAAAACAAGAAAATGTTTGCTGTTTAAATGGTAAACCAAAAGGTGGAACCTTCGCCGATTTTGCTGGTTACGCCAATTTCGCCATCATGTTGTTTGATAATTTCTGAAGAAATATACAAGCCTAAACCCAAGCCAGAAAAGCTTTGTGAGGTGTGTTCGACCCGAAAAAAGCGGTCGAAAACTTCAGCGATTTTATCTTCCGGGATGCCAATGCCAAAATCTGTTACCTCAACTTTTACACGTCCTGTTGTTGATTTTTTAAAGTTTACGATCACTTCATCTTCATCGGGCGAATATTTGACAGCGTTACTTAACAGGTTACATAAAACTTGGTCTATCCGGTTTCGATCAGCAAAAACAGTAATATCTGTATCACCTTGAATGGTAATCCTGTATTTATTGTTCTCGATCATGCAGTGTTCACTACAATCATCTACCAATTCGGCCAGTTTGAACGTGGTTTTAACGAGTTCTAATTTTCCGGCCTGTATTTTGGTTACATCGAGCAGATCATTAATAATCCCCGTTAACTTATTTACCTGGTTTGCAGCCCTTTCCACAAAAGGGGAAACTGGTTTTAAAGCATCGTTTTTGGTTACTAAACGTTCAACAACTTGTAAAGATGCTTTCACACTGGTTATGGGCGTTTTTAGTTCGTGGCTGGCGATGCTCATAAATTCGTCCTTCTTTTCCATCAGTTCTGCAGTGGCTTGTTGCAATAACTGCTGGTGCTTGGCTTCCTGTTCTGCCTTTTTTCTTTCTTCTATTTCGGCTTCTAATTGTTTGAGTGTCCGTAGGTTATTAATTAGCGGCAGGATTTTATAAAGTGCAAAAACGGTAATAATAGAAACAACGCCGGTTGCAAAGCGAATCAAAGCACTTAAACGGTAAGCAGGCCACCAAAATATCACGGCATCTAAAAAATGTGTTAATCCGCATAAAAGGATAAAAGCGATAAACAACAAAAATATCCTGTGGAAAGGGATGTCTTTACGTTTAACGATAATCGCGATAAGTAAAATAGGGATGGCAAAATAAGCTGCCCAAATCATCAAGTCTGATGCGATGTACAGCCAACCGTGAAAGTCGGTCCAATTGCCGCAATGCCAGCGCGGCGGCCAGTCGTTAGTATTAAATAACTTAACAAAAAACTCTTTAAATTGTCCCCACAAACCAGCTTGTGCCTGAGCCTTTAACGGCTTTTGACCGTTGCAGATAGCACAATTAGCATGGTTTTTGAATAAAAGTTGATTTTGCATTAACTCAACATTTGCTTTCCGGGTAAGAAACTTAAACAGTAATAAACGTAATGGTACGTATTTTACGATATTTTGTTTCCAAAAATATGTAATCTTAAACTTAAAGAAAACCTTGTTCTTTCTATGTTAGTTGCAGCGTAGAGAGTTAGTGCATGAACGAGAATTTCCATGGAAGATTTCAACAAAACTTACACTTACTTGAAATAAATTTTCTTCGTTCCGCTAATCTTTTTACTGGCTTCGCTGTTATTGGTTCAACGAGAATTTAGGGATAAAAGAAGCATGGCAATCATAGGCGAACTAATTAAATCAGCAATAGAACTAACTGATAAATTGGTAAAAAACCCGGATGCGGTACAAGCACAAAAAGAAGTGCTGGAAGACTTGCTGGAAACAGCCGCCGATACCGCTTTTGGCAAACATTATGATTTCGAAGGCATTTTAAACAGCGAAAACTTAGTAAAAGCTTTTGCTGCCCAAGTCCCGGTTTTCGATTACGACCGCTTGGAAAAAGAATGGTGGCATTTGGTGATCGAGGGAAAAAATAACATTACCTGGCCGGGCAGTACAGATTATCTGGCATTGAGCAGCGGAACAACCAGCCACAGCAAGCAAATCCCGGTCACTGATGAAATGCTAACTGCCATTCAACGTGCCGGGATGCAGCAAGTTGCGGCTTTGGCCAACTTCAACCTGCCGCCGTCTTTCTTCGAAAAGCAAATTCTGATGCTGGGCAGCAGTACCGATCTCAAAGAAATTAACGGTCATTTGGCAGGCGAGATCAGCGGTATCAGTGCCAGTAAAATCCCGTTTTGGTTTCGTGGTTATTACAAACCCGGGAAGGATATTGCCAACCTAAGCGATTTTGATGAGCGGATTAAAGAAATCGCTATCCAGGCTCCTAATTGGGATATCGGTAGTTTATCCGGCATTCCGGCCTGGATGGAGTTGATGCTAAAAGAAGTGATCCGTTATAACAAACTCAACAACATTCACGACATCTGGCCAAACTTGGCTGTTTACACTTCCGGCGGCGTTGCTTTCGATCCGTACAAAAAAAGCTTTGAAAAGTTGCTGGCGCGCCCTTTAGTTTACATCGATACTTACTTAGCTTCCGAAGGTTTTTTAGCGATGCAGAAACGGCCGGAAACTTCGTCCATGGCTTTGGTGGTTGATAATGGTATCTACTTTGAATTTGTGCCTTTTGAAGAAAAAAACATGACGGAAGATGGTACCGTAGCCAAAGATGCAGAAGTAATTACGCTGGGCGAGGTAGAAGAAAATAAAGAATACGTATTGCTGATTTCGACCGTTGCCGGTGCTTGGCGTTACATGATTGGCGATACGGTGATGTTTACCGATAAAAGCCGTAACGAAATCAAGATCAGCGGACGAACCAAACATTATTCGAACGTAGTTGGCGAACAACTTTCGGTGATACAAATGAATGCGGCGATACAAGAAATGGAAACTCAGTTTAATGTTTGCATCCATGAATTTATTGCGGCCATTTTGCACCGCGGGGATGAATACATCCAAAAATGGTATTTAAGCACGGATAAAGAATTGGATAAAACCGAAGTGGCAAAAGCTTTGGACAAAACCTTGCGCGACAATAACAAAAATTACAATGTTGCACGGACACGGGCTTTAAAAGGTGTAGAAACAGAATTGATACCGGTGGAAGTTTTTTATAAATGGAGTGAAGAAAATAAAAAGCTGGGCGGACAAGTAAAAATTCCGCGGGTAATGAAAGAAGAAGATTTTTTAGGGTTTGAAGATTTTGTTAAAAAAGCTAAAAACTAATGTCCTGCTTTTTTTAGATGCTTCACCAAATCCACAATTTGCTGCGGCGAAAGATAAAGCCTTTTGATCCTCGCTTTGTAAGCTGGCGGCAAATCCGCATTGTTTAAAATAAAGTTTTTGGTTTTAATGATGTACTCGCCCAAACCGTGATCCACAGCATAAGTATCTGCGTTTTTTTCGGCCTGTTTCAAGTATTTCTCCGAACAAACATACTCCACACCAAAAACAAGCATATTCCAATTGCTGCGCTGTGTATAATCCATAATGTGCCCAAGTTCGTGCCCGAACCAGCCAATTAAAACATCTTTTGGTGCATTTTGCAAAGGCATCGAACTGTGCACCATTACAAATCGCGGGTTAATTTTCACAACGTAAGTCCTGTTTTTTTGTCCGCGGAAAAAGGAAGCAATAACTGGTTGCGAAAGCATGATAGATTTACTGGTGTTTGGATCGAACACAAAATCAATCGGTGTTTCTTTCAATTCCGGGTAATAAGCCAGGGCAGCCAACACTTCCTTCTCCACCACAGCAGGTATCGTTTTATGCTGATAGAAAATATTCAACGGTTTTTCACCTGCTAAATGAGCCGGTTTGGAAGAAAAATAAATGATGCCGTATAAAAAAACACCTGATAAAAACAGTATCAGCAATAAAATGGATACAGGTTTTTTATTCATGCTGAAACAACGGGTTTTTAGAAAAATAGTTATGAATAACTGTTATTTTGTTGGATAAGCAATTGAAGTTGGCGAGATTGCAAGAATCAACCAAAAATAAAGCAGCAATATCAAACCATGAAACACGAAATCATTCGCCATGTCTGAAAATACACAGGAAAGAAGCCTGGGCTTGTTGCAAGCTACCGCCATCAACATGACGGACATGGTCGGGATTGGTCCATTCATCACTTTGCCAATGGTTATCGGCCTCATGAACGGCCCTTACTTTTTGTATGCCTGGCTGGCGGGTGCCGTTTTATCGATGGTGGATGCAATGGTTTGGAGCGAACTCGGCGCCGCTTTTCCTAAAGCCGGAGGTTCTTATAATTTCTTGAAAGAAACATACGGTAAAAACAGCATCGGCAAGCTGATGAGTTTTCTGTTTGTGTGGCAAACCATGATCCAGGCACCACTGGTTATCGCTTCGGCGGCCATTGGGTTTGCAGCGTATTTCTCATATTTAGTACCTTTATCTGCCATTGAATCAAAAATGATGAGTGGTGCCGTAGTGATCGCAATTGTGATTTTGCTTTACCGGAAGATCGAAGCCATTGGTAAAATAACGGTTTTGCTTTGGAGTGCCGTGATCCTGACCATACTTTGGATTATCTGCGGAGGTATTGCGCATGGAAATTTCCTCCAACCCATTAAACATGTAAACGATGGATTAAACCTGAATTATGCTTTTGTTGCCGTTATTGGTTTTGCCAGTGTAAAAACAGTATATAGTTATTTGGGCTACTATAATGTTTGCCATTTGGGCGGAGAAATTATCAATCCATCCATAAATATTCCGCGAAGCATGTTCCTTTCCATCGCCGGAATTGCCGTTTTATATCTGCTGATGAATATCAGCGTAGTGAGCGTAATCCCCTGGCAGCAAGCCAAAAGCAGTCAGTTTGTAATCAGTTTATTTATGCAGCAACTGGCCGGGCCAACTGCCGCAAAAGTCATCACTTGTTTAATTTTGCTGGTTGCTTTTTCTTCCGTTTTTTCGGCTACACTTGGTTACAGTCGTATTCCTTACGCTGCCGCCGCCGATGGTGCGTTTTTTAAAGTTTTTGCAAAACTGCATCCCAAAGGCAAATTTCCTTACGTTTCCTTACTGTTTTTAGGTGCTATTGCTTTTGTTTTCAGCTTGTTATTTAAGCTGAGTGATGTAATTAGTGCCATCCTCGCCATGCGGATTTTGATCCAATTTATTGCACAGGCAGTAGGTTTACTTTTACTGCGGAAAGCCAGCAGCAATACAGACTTTCCCTATAAAATGCCTCTATTTCCCTGGCCGGTTTATTTGGCCATTTTAATGTGGGGAGGAATTCTAGTTTCCACAGGTTTCACTATGGTAGCAGGTGGATTGATTGCAATTGTAACCGGTGCAATAGTTTATTTCATCAAAGCCAAAGTGAACAAAGAATGGCCTTTTGAAACAGGACAAATTGTAAACAATAAAACTTAGGAAGGTGTAAACCAGTAAGACGACGTTTGCAGGTTCCCCCTT
>CAZZVO010000093.1:0-13305 GCA_964657505.1 uncultured Mucilaginibacter sp. | reverse complement strand
AGGCATCATCAAACAGCATGTGCCCGTGGTTATTGGCGAATATCAGCCGGAAGTAGCCGATATTTTCCTGCGTAAAGCGGCAAAAGAAGAAACGGACCTAATTTTTGCATCGGACGAATGGGAGGTTAAGTCAAAAATTAAAAATCATAAGTCAAAAATCGAGCTATTAGACTTAGAAATCACTTGTAACTCACAACCCGCAACTTATAACTTATTACAAATTTGATGCTTCTTTTATCGCCCTAAAACTTCTCCGTTAAATGTTTCCAATACCGTTTGGGCACGTGCTGCAAATGCAATTTGGTGTTTTTCCGTGCCGGAATATTTACGTGTTTAAAATAATCTTTCCACAATGCCTGGTACAAAGTTTCATCTTCGGAATAAGAAGAAATAATCGATTTGTCTTGCTTTGCCGATGCAAAATCCATCTGCACGAAAACAACTTCATTTAAATCGTAATAAATGCCGTACGCCCTTTTTATATCATAAATAATCCATTTCTGGTCGGCATACCTTCGTTTAAAATGAGTTAGAATTAGCGGAAGCACGTTGAAATCAGGTTCAATAGAAGCATAAAAAATACCGTCTGCCATTTTTTGGAAGCGTATAAAAGCTTCCATCCGATGTTTTTCCCGGCGTACTTGTTTCAAAACATACGAAAGCCGCATTACATATTTGTTCCCAAAATCCTGCTCAATCGTTTCATTCGTGCTGAAAGCATAGCGGATAAAACCCAGCAAATTGTCTTCCTCGCCTGCAATTTCGGATAAATGTGCGGCATATAAACGCTGCACGCCGCCAGCCGCCAGGCGTTGGTGCAAACCTTTCAACACACGGTTGGCTTTGATTGGATCCGACACAATGCTTCTTTTACCATCGAAAAAATTGGATTGAAGTAAATGCTCTGGACAAACTTTTACGTCATCCAATTTATGTTCGTAAACTTCGAAAACTACCGTGAGCAAACCTTCAAAAGTACCATCGTAAACTAAAGTGACCATGTTAAAAAAGGCTGAGTTGGTTAGGTTTTAGTTTGAGGTATTTGCTTTGTGATTCGGCCAAAATAAACTGCTTGATCTTAGTGCCGGAAAGTTCCCGCCGCTCAAAATCCTGACTGTTACAAGTGATAAAATAACGCGCGCGATTAACAGCAATGCCCATCGCTTTCAGGTTTTCCCAATTGAGTTTGCCAAACTTTCGTCCGCTTACAATTTTTTGTGCCGATTCTACACCAATTCCAGGAACGCGGACAATCATTTGCAGATCAGCTTTATTAATGTCGATTGGAAAATGCTGCAAGTTTCGGATCGCCCAACTCAACTTTGGATCGATATCTAAATCCAAGTGTGGGTTTTGCTGATCTACAATTTCCCGCACATTAAAACCGTAAAAACGCATCAGCCAATCGGCCTGGTACAAACGGTTTTCGCGCACCATTGGCACCGCCGTACTTAAACCCGGCAAACGATTATCATTACTCACCGGCACATAACCCGAATAATAAACCCGTTTTAGATTGAAAGAATTGTAGAAATGGTTGGCCGTGTATAAAATCTGCCGGTCGTCTTCCGGCGTGGCACCGATTACCATTTGTGTACTTTGCCCGGCTGGCGCAAACAGCGGTGCTTTTTTAAACAAGCTTTTTTCTTCTTTGCGGAGGATGATCTCGTTCTTGATAAAATTCATCGGCTTAATCATGTCCTTTTGATTTTTATCGGGAGCCAACAATTTCAATCCGGCTTCGGTTGGCAATTCGAGGTTTACGCTTAAACGATCAGCATAAAGTCCTGTTTCGCGCATCAGTTCATCACTTGCGCCGGGAATAGATTTGAGGTGAATGTAGCCGTTAAACTTATGTTCAGTCCGCAGCTTTTTGGCGATGCGCACCAACCTTTCCATCGTAAAATCCGCATCTTTGAAAATCCCGGAACTCAGGAACAAACCTTCAATATAGTTTCTTCGGTAAAAATTCATCGTCAAATCCACTACTTCTTGCACGGTAAAAGCAGCACGTTTAATATCGTTGCTTTTGCGGGAAACGCAGTACGCGCAATCAAAAATGCAGTGGTTGGTGAGCAAGATTTTCAGCAGCGAAACGCAGCGTCCATCTTCAGTATAAGTATGGCAAATACCGTTGCTGGCGTTACCCAAACCTTTATTTTCATTTTTGCGCTTGCTGCCACTCGAAGCGCAGGAAACATCATACTTGGCTGCATCTGCTAAAATCGAAAGCTTTTCCCTAATCCGTTCATCATTCATACAGCTAATATACTAATATTTTTAGTATAATGTTTCGATGAAATCAAACAAAAGTTTTAAACATGGCGTTAATCCTTCAAACACAAAAAGAAATGGAAACATTATATACCGCAGTGGTAACTGCAAAAGGCGGCCGCGAAGGCACCGTAAAATCAGCCGATGGCGTAATTGATTTGGAATTGAAAAGACCGGCAGAGCTGGGCGGCGAGGCAGGTTATGCCAACCCGGAATTGCTTTTTGCCGCTGCCTGGGGAAGTTGTTATTTGGGCGCTTTAGGTTCGGTTGGCAAGCGCGATGACGTTGATGTGAGCGAGGCGACGGTTGATGTGCACATTGGTTTTAACCAGGAAGGCGCAGCTTCTTATGCTTTATCGGCAGAGTTGCATGTGCATATTCCGGGCGTTGATCTGGAAAAAGCGCAAAAATTAGCTGATGCCGCGCACAAAGGTTGTCCGTATTCCAAAGCAACCCGCGGCAATATTGATGCAAAAATTATTGCAGAATAAGAATTTTTTAAGTTAGACTGTTGCTTCTTTTAGCACTGTTTTTCTAGATTGATGTTGATTGAAAATTGGATTTTTTCTAATCAACATCAATCTAATTATTTAAGATGCAACCGAAATATTTTGAAGACAATTTTGAAATTGTAATCATTCCATTTTCTTAACTTTCATCGCATATTGCAATCCGCCCAAAATATGTTGTAGGTAAAGCGGATCAGCAAAAGATTCATCGGTATGTCCAAGTTCAGTGTAAAAAGATCGGCCGCCGTCAAAATCATGGTACCAACTCATCGGATGGTTGCTTCCCATTTTTGCAGGACCGGCATCGTAACTGCTTTCGTCAATTGTAATCAAAACATGCAACGGAAATTTGGTTATCCATTTAAAATTGTACCATTCATCTTTCCGCTTCCATGGCACGGGCAAATGTTTGGTGGCAATGCTTCTTTTATCAATAATATTTAAAGTAGCTTCCTGTTGTGCAGGATGCGCGCTGAAATACGCACCAACTAAATTGCCATACCAAGGCCAATCGTATTCGGTATCGGTAGCTGCATGAATCCCAACAAAACCGCCGCCGGATTTAATGTATTGTTCGAAAGCTTGCTGCTGATTATTATTCAAAACATCGCCCGTTGTGCTTAAAAAAACTACGGCAGCGTATTGCTTCAATTGTTTTTGGCTGAAGTAACTGGCATCGCTGGTGGTATCAACATCAAACTGATTCTCCTCTCCCAACTTTTGAATTGCTTTTTTCCCGGCATCGATAGAAGTATGATGGAAACCTGCCGTTTTACAGAACACCAAAACTTTTTTCTGTTGGGCAAAACTGTTATAATCGAGAATCATAATCAGCAACAAAAAAATGCAGCTTAAACTTGTACTAAGTTTTTTCATTATTGAAATATTTAAGTTGAATTGTAAGTTTAATTGGATAAACAAACATCAACAAAAAGCTATAATTTGCTGAAGTGTTTTTAAACAAGTTTCAAAATGAATTTGCGAATTTTAGATGTGTTGTTTACGCTTTTGCACCTCATCATCATTGGTTTTAATTTGTTTGGATGGATTTGGAAACCAACCCGAAAAGCGCATTTCGTTTGTATTTTAATAACAGCAACATGCTGGTTTGTTTTAGGTTATTGGTTTGGAATTGGTTATTGCCCAATTACAGATTGGCAGTGGCAAATTAAGGAAAAGTTGGGCGAGCAAAACCTTCCTAATTCTTTTATTAAATATTACGCTGATAAAATAACTGGTAAATCTATCAATGTTTCTTTTATCGATGCTTTTACGGCAATTTGCTTTTTTCTGGCGGCCCTGCTTTCTGTTTATGTAAATTTCTTTAAAACAAAAAGTAAAAAATAATGCCGTAAAAAAAGCAAAACCTAAACCAATTTTTGGTTTAGGTTTGCTATGATCAATTAATTTTTAATTCAACAGCAACGGTTTCAGTGAAACTGATACTTCTTTTACGGGGTCTTTTTTGTGTTTTGTTGCTGCATTGGGTTTGGGCCGGTTGTAGCACCACGCGGCAGGTTTTGCTGTTTAAACAATTCGAAACGCGATGGCGTAAATGTGCGCGGCCAGTTGTTATTGTCTTCATCAATATCGGCAGTTTCGCGGTACGGATCCAGTTTTACCGATTTTACTTCTTTTGTTTTGGCAAATACTTTGGTGATCTTTTGCTCATTTTTCCGCCAGATGTAGGCTGAAATTCTGTCGACTTCCTTTGTTCCGTCGGTATAAGTCCATTCTACAATTACCGGCATTACCAAACCGCCTTTGTTGCTTAAATTAAGCTGATAAAAATAGTTCTTGCTTTCGTAAAATTGTTTTTCCTCCGGCGATAAAGCATTATACATTGCCTGATAACTCTCTTTTGTAACGGGAGTTGCAGCAAAACGGTCAAACTTTCCGTAGAAATCTTTTAAAGAAGTATCGGCTTCAACGGCAAATTTTGTCCCTTCTTCGCGGTTCCGTTGTGCGCTGATGTGCTGCAGATTGCTCCGCTCAAACTGCTGCTTGTCATAAGCTGCATTTACTTCCGGATTTTTAGTGTTGATGGTATAAGCTTTTACACTATCAATCGAAATATCAACGGCATCAGTTCCGTAAAACCAACCACGCCAAAACCAATCCAAATCAACCGCCGAAGCATCTTCCATCGTCCTGAAAAAATCAGCCGGAGTTGGATGTTTGAAAGCCCAGCGTTGCGCATAGGTTTTGAAAGCGTAATCGAACAGCTTTCTTCCCATTACGGTTTCGCGCAAAATATTTAAAGCGGTAGACGGTTTTGAATAAGCGTTTGGACCGAAACGGGCAATATTTTCAGAATTCGTCATGATCGGTTCCAGCTCGTCTTTCGGCAACTTCATGTAATCCACAATCTTATAAGCCGGGCCGCGCTGCGAAGGGAAATTGTTGTCCCAATCCTGCTCCGCCAAAAACTGACAAAAAGTATTCAAACCTTCGTCCATCCAAGTCCATTGCCGCTCATCAGAATTCACAATCATTGGGAAAAAGTTATGACCAACTTCATGCGTAATCACCCCAATCATTCCGTTTTTAACTGCTTCGCTATAAGTCCCGTCTTTTTGCGCACGGCCATTATTGAAACAGATCATCGGATATTCCATTCCGTTTGATGCTTCTACCGAAATAGCACTTGGGTACGGATAAGGAAAAGTGTGCTGCGAATAAACTTTGAGCGTGTGTGCCACCACTTTGGTAGAATAACGGCGGTAAAGCGGATAAGCTTCGGGGCCGTAGTACGACATAGCCATTACTTTTTTGCCGCCCTCTATTTGGGTCGACATGCCATCCCAAACAATCCTGCGGGAAGAAACCCAGGCAAAATCACGTACATTTTCTGCGGCATAAGTCCAGGTTTTGCGTGCTTGTGCGTGGCCTTTCATCCGGTCTTTTACTTCGGCGAGTGTTACAATTTCAACCGGTTCTTTGGAAGTTTGTGCCTGATTCCATCGTTTTAATTGTGCTGCAGATAAGATTTGATTATAATTTTGGCATAAACCTGTTGCACCAACAACATGATCTGCCGGAACATTCAAATTCACTTTAAAATTTCCGAAAGCCAAAGCAAACTCGCCGCTGCCGATGAACTGCTTGTTTTGCCAGCCCTGGAAATCGCTGTAAACTGCCATTCGCGGGTACCACTGCGTCATGGTGTACAAATAGTTTTTATCTTCGGGGAAGTATTCATAACCACCACGGCCGCCGATGGTTAATCGGTCTGAAATGTTATAAAACCAGGCTACTTTAAACTTAAATTTTTCGCCTGGAAGCAAGGTTTTTGGCAATTCTAAACGCATCATGGTTTCATTGATGGTAAACGGAATTACTTTTCCGCTGGCATCAGTTACAGTTAAAATATGATCGCCTAAATCCAAATTATTGCCCATGATGGATTGCAATTGGCGCAAGCTCATCTTGTCTTGCATTTTGCTTTCGTTGGCAGTGCTGCCTTGCGAATCTTTACGGTGCTGGTTTTCATCCAATTGCAACCACAAATACGTTAGCGGATCGGGAGAATTGTTGAAATAGGTTATGGTTTCCGTTCCGTCCAAACGCTGCTTGTCGTCGTTCAAAGTGGCGTTGATTTCATAATCGGCACGTTGCTGCCAGTATTTTGGACCAGGCGCACCGGAAGCAGAACGATACATGTTCGGGTCGGAAATCATCGTGCCCAATTGTTCAAATTTGTTGCCGTGGTTAGAGCCGGGATTGTTATCGTATTGCGCAAAAACAGTCGAACTGAACAAGGCAATACACGAAATAGCGAGGTAAAATTTCTTCATCTGAAAATAATTTGTTGAAAACGATCGATACACATCATTAAAGCGATACCAAAGATAGCCGAAGATAGAAAAAAACTCCAGTCGGAAGGTTTGATTTTAAAAGTTTTGATCAGCAAAAACGAGATTAGTAATACAGAAATTACAATCAGTACTTGTCCGAATTCCAAACCTAAATTAAAAGCAAATAATTGTGCTACAATATTGGTGCTTCTGCCCAAAAGGCTTTTTAAATAATTGGAAAAGCCCAAACCATGTATCAACCCAAAAAATAAAGCGAGAAAATAAGTTACGTTAATGGATTTTTGCGTGATACTTCTTTTAGCGATGTTATTTATGGAAGTGATGACGATGGTTAACGGAATTAAAAATTCAATCAGCGAAGTATTGATATGGATGATATTAAAAACGCTCAAAGCCAACGTAATCGAATGGCCGATAGTAAAAGCCGTAACCAAAACGAGTACTTTGCGCCAATCTTGCAATTGGTAAATGCCGCAAAGCACGGTTACGAACAAGATGTGATCGTAGCCTTGCCAGTTGCAAATGTGCTGGATGCCGAGTTGGAAGTATAGAGAAAAATCGGGCATAAAAGAAGTATCGAGAAACTATTTTAAAGAATTAAAATATCCTTGAATCATTTTGTAATCCGGATTTTCACCCTGATACGCCATTCCTTCGATGTACAATTCATCATTCACTTTAATAATTTTGTGGCTGTTATCTGCTGCCATTTTGTAACCAATTTTGGCCTGTTCTCTTTGGCAATTTCCAACAGCATCATTTTTAACAAAAGTTGTGCTGATGGTTAGATGATTGGTTGTTTCAAAACTGATATTTTCAATTTTAAAAGTGTAGAAAATAACTTTGTTCATTATAAAAAGAGTGTAATTTAGAGAATCAGAAGCTTTATTACTGAAAATTAATGCGTAAAAATAGCATTAGCAATTGTACATAATTATAGCTTTTTTTGAATGACAATTTCTATCCGTTTTAATGATGTTACAACTTTTCCTAATTTCCTGGCTTTACATTTTCCACCCCTTTTTTGTAAGCGTTACTGAAATCAAACAAAATCCAGCCAATCATTCTATCGAAATTAGTTGTCGGATGTTTTATGATGATCTGGAAAAAGCTTTGAAAAAACAATATCACGTACAATTAGACATTGTAAAACCAAAAGATAAAGTTCAAATTAACAAGTTAATCAATGATTATATAAAGAAACATTTGCTAATCCGCGTTGATGGAAAAGCTTTAAATCTGAATTTCGTTGGTTACGAAATCCAGGAAGATGGCGCCTGGAGTTATTTTGAAGTTAAAGGAATTAATGCCGTAAAAGAAGTACAAGTGCACGATGATTTGCTGTTTGAACAACATCCGGAGCAGATCAATATGATGCATGTTATTATCGGCAACCAAAGAAAAAGCACCAAGGTGGATAACCCTGATGCCGATGCTTCTTTTAGTTTTTAATTTTTGCCGATGCTTCTTTTAGCACCTTAAATTTATGGGTTATAGCTTAGTCCGTATGCTTCTTCTTCCATTACGTGCCGCCAATCTTTGATTAATTTTTTGTATGCTTCGCCTACAGGACGGATTTTTCGGTCTAAATCATACAAACCTAAAGGATTAACCGTGCCGTTATTTTGCCGCAATGCCGTGTCCCAATCTACCTGATCCAACAATCCGTACCAGGTAAAACCTACAATCGGGAAGCCATCTTGCTTAAAACGGTACAAGTTTGCCCATTCCTTGTACAACCAGGAGACCGAATTAGGTTCGGCAATGTTGGTTTCGGTATGCATAACCGGCAAACGGTAACGTGTGTAATATTGCTGCGTGATAACATAGTATCCAAATATCTCGCCTGCCGGACTGGTTGATCCATCTGCACGCACAACATGCTCATTGCTCACATAATAGTCAGTGCCCATAATGCATTTCCCCATGATTTTGTTGTTCATAAACCAATCGTATTCTGCATCTGTCATTCCATTATAAATCAAATATTTGTAATGCGGAACTTTAATTGCGTGTGCGTAAGAAAGATCGAGCGACAAGTAACGTTTGAGGTTTAAAAAATCAGCCAAAGGACGGCAAGAAGGATCTTCAGCATGAAAATATTCGGAAGATTCGCTTTGGATAAATGTTACGTTTGGCTGTACTTTTTCGATAGCTTGCATAGCCAATACATTGGCTTTACACAAGTGTTTTAAAGCAGTTACAAAGCCGCGGTCGTCGGCCAAACTTTCGTTCCACCAACCATACTGCCCTGAAAAAGAGGCTGTAACAAAAATTTCATTTACTGGCGTGTAAAATTTAAGGTGAGGATATCTCTTGGCAAAAGCGAGTGCATATTCTGCAAAGTATTGCGGGAAATCCGGGTTTTGAAAACTATCGATCCAATCCGGAACACCGAAATGGCAAAGATCAACTATTGGAATGATATGCAATTCTTTCAGCGCATTAAAAGTATCATCGGCAAAAGTCCAATCATATTGCCCGGGGCCGAGATGGGTAGAATAATATGGCGGACCGTAGCGTAAATATTCGATGTCCATCTCCTTAACCAACTGGAAATCTTCTTTCCAACGTTTGTAATGGCCGGTTTTTTCCAGTTCGTCAACCCTAATCTTTTTTCCATCGATAAAAACAGTAGGATAACTGTTTTCGATGCCCGTGGCAAACATAAACTTGTTCTTCATACAAAAAATTACAAATTATCTAACCGATTACCATCAACCACCAATGTTGTACCGTTAACGTAAGAAGCTTCGTCTGATGCCATAAAACAAATTGCTGCCGCCAGTTCTTCAGGTTTGCCCACTACGCCTTCCATTTTTTCTACGCCATCTTTTACGTTGGGGTTAGACCATAACATCGGCGTATCAACTGCTCCCGGTGCGACGCAATTGAAGCGTGCTTGCGCAGGTTTATACTCCAAACTTAAACCGCGTGTAAAAGCTTCCATAGCACCTTTACTGGCTGCGTACGGCAAAACATCAGGAGTAGTTTGAAAAGCATGCACAGAACTTACATTTACCACCGCGCCGTTTTTCATGTGCGGAATGCTGTATTTGCAAAATAAAAAAACGGATTTTAGGTTGATGTCCATCACTTTGTCCCAATCGCTTTCTTCCAAATCCACGATTTTAGTGAAAGTCATGAATGCGGCATTGTTCACCAAAATATCAATCCGGTTAAAATCCTCAATCACCTTTTTTATACAGTTTTTGATCTCGTCGGCAACTGCAATATTTACCTTGATAAAAACAGCATGGCCTTTATGCTGCCTGATGAGTTCAGCGGTATCGTTACCATGTTGTTCGTTGATATCGATTACAACTACGGTTCCTCCTTCCGCGGCTAAACGCAGACAAGTTGCTTTGCCGATACCAGAACCGCCACCTGTTACCAAACAAATTTTGTTTTCAAATCTCATATAAATTATTTCGCTTCAGCTTTTATTTGATGGAGACGTGCCAGCAAAACCAATTGTTTAGCAAAACGAAAAAAAAGCGATAGTTTGACAAAACCATCGCTTTTTTAAGATTGAAACTAAATTTTATGATCAACAGAAGGTTTACTTTTTAAGTTTGGCAGCAGCAGCTTCATCCATAAACCATTGCAAATCGCCGTTTTCTGTTTTGATGAGTTGGGCGGGATACTCTTCAATGTTCAAATCGTCTTCTAAAACGTGGTGTACAGCTTCTGCTTTTCCTTCGCCATAAAGCAAAAAAGCAATACGATGCGCATCATTGATCATTTTTGCCGTCATGGAAATACGATAAACTTGCTGGTCTTCCAACCAAACTGCTTTTATGGAAGATTCCTCATCGCGTAAAATTGGCGTATGCGGAAAAAGTGAAGCCGTGTGGGAATTATCGCCCAAGCCAAGCAAAACCAGATCAAATTTTACGTTAAAAGGTTTAAAATGAGTGTAGATAGCTAAAGCGTAAGCATCGGCAGCTTCTTCTGGTGAAAGAGTTGTATTGACCGGAATGATTTGCGAAGCAGCAATTTGCAGCGGCGCGAACAATGCTTCTTTTACCATCTTAAAATTACTATCGGGAGAATCTGCAGGTACGTAACGTTCATCTCCAAAGAAGAAGTAAACCTTATCCCACTCTATTTTCTCTTTGTATTCCGAAGATGCCAGCAATTCGTACAACTTTTTCGGCGAACTTCCGCCCGAAAGCGAAACGTTAAACATGCCGTTTTCTGCAATAGCACTTTTTGCACTTTCTATAAAGTAAGCTGCGATACTCGTAATTACTTCCTCTTGTGTGGGGAAGATATTTAATTTTACATTCTGCATGGTTATTCTTCTTTAGCCGGAAGTGTAAACCAATGAAACCCGTCGCGTGCAATCAAAGCTTCTGCCACTTCCGGTCCCCAGGAATCCGAAGAATAATTTGGGAATTTAGAGCTTTTGTTTGATTCCCAAACATTCAAAATTGGCATAATCAAAGCCCAGGCAGCTTCTACTTGATCAGCGCGCATAAACAGTGTTTGGTCGCCTTGCATCGTATCTAATATTAAAGTTTCGTATGCTTCCGGTGCTTGGTTATCGTAAGTTCCTTTGTAATCAAAAACCATATCAACCGTATTAATGACCATATCTACGCCTGGCCTTTTTGCCTGAACTTGTAAACGGATACTCATTTCTGGTTGAATGCTGATGATCAAACGGTTTTGCTGCCAGCCATCTGTTGCCTCCGAAGGAAAAACTAAATGCGGCACATCTTTAAATTGAATGGTAATAACTGATGCAGATTGGTGTAACCTTTTACCAGTACGAACATAAAACGGAACGCCTTGCCAACGCCAGTTGTCTACAAAAAACTTTACTGCTGCAAACGTTTCTGTGTTAGAATCTGGCTTAACTTTAGCTTCCTGGCGGTAACCGGGCACTTCTTTTCCTTCGATCCAACCTTTACCATATTGTCCTCGTACGGCAGAATCTTTAATGTTTTCTGAAGTGAAAGGGCGCATGGCATGCAATACATCCACTTTTTTGTTTCGGATTTCATCGGCATCAAAATTTACCGGAACTTCCGTAGCAACCAGACAAAGCAATTGCAAGATGTGGTTCTGGATCATGTCGCGCATTGCCCCTGCGCCTTCGTAATAATCGCCGCGGTCTGCAACGCCTAATTGTTCTGTTACCGAAATTTGGACATGTTCAATGTAATTCCTGTTCCAAAGCGGCTCAAAAAGTGAGTTAGCAAAACGGAAAGTCAAAATATTCTGAACGGTTTCTTTACCTAAATAATGGTCGATGCGGTAAATCTGTTTTTCTTGAAAAATCCCCGCCAATAACCTATTGAGTGATTTAGCGGAATCCAAATCGTGGCCGAAAGGTTTTTCAATTACGATACGGGTTTTCTCCGGATTGGTGGCCAGCTTACTTTTAGAAATATTCTCGGCAATGATTGGGAAAAATTGAGGTGCAACGGCTAAGTAATAAATTACGTTTGCTTCCAGGTTCCAGTCGGTTTCGTAATTTTTGATTAGGTTTCCAAACTCGTTATAAGTCTCCGCATCATTCAAATCTGCAGCCTGATAAACAATGTTATCAGAGAACTTTTTCCATTGCTCGGGATCGGCCTTCCCGTTGCGGGAAAACTGGTTGATACCTTCCAATAACTTCTCTTTAAAATCATCATTAGAAAGTTTTGTCCTGCCGGTGCCGATGATAGAAAAATGGTCAGGCAGCCAATGATCTAAAAATAAATTATAAAGTGCTGGTGTTATCTTGCGCCAGTTTAGATCGCCTGTGCCGCCAAAAATCACAAATACGGTAGGCTGATCTTTTGTTGATTTCATGTTGTTGTTCAAAATGTTTAATTAAAATTGGCAGATAAAAGAAGTATCAGTTATTTGTTTTGTGGGATGGGATTTCCTGCCACTCGGTGTGGAAAACGCCTTCCTGACCAATTAGTTCATAAGTATGCGCACCGAAATAATCACGTTGTGCTTGGATCAAATTGGATGGTAAGTTCTGTGTACGGAAGGTTTCAAAGTAACTTAAACAAGAAGCATAACCCGGAACAAAAATCCCTGATTTTGCAGCAGCAGCAACAACTGTGCGTATGCCTTTTTCTGTTTCTTTAACCAAACCTTGTACTGTTTCATCCAACAATAACAATTCCAAGTTATCATTATGGTGATATGCTTTGGTGATCGTATTTAAAAATTCTGAACGAATAATACAACCACCGCGCCAGATACTTGCAATATCGCCCAAATCTAATTTATAGTGATAATCCAAAGATGCTTTAAAAAGTAAATGCATGCCTTGTGTGTAAGTGATGATCATGTTGAAGTACAAGGCCTGTTCTAACGCTGTTAGAAATTCATCTTTGTTTTCTGCAATTGAAGGAAGTTCTTCATTATAAAAACCTGCCAATTTTATCCGCAACGCTTTATACTTGGATAGGTCGCGCGTGGATACTGCAGTATCAATAGTTGGGACAGGAAGTTCTAAATCCATTGCAACTTGAGAAGTCCATTTCCCGGTCCCTTTGGCACGTGCTTCGTCTTTTATATCGTTTAAAAGAAGCTCACCGGTACCATCTTTTTTGTATTTGAAAATGTCTTTGGTAATATCCAGCAGATAAGATTGTAATCTACCTTCATTCCATTTGGCAAAAGTTTGCTGTATTTCCTGATCGTCTAACTTTAACCCTTTTTGCAGGATTTCATAAGTTTCAGCAATCAAT
>CAZZVO010000092.1:0-13560 GCA_964657505.1 uncultured Mucilaginibacter sp. | reverse complement strand
TTTTGTTAAAAACAATGGCACCCGGCTTAATGCATTTAAAGATGTACTTACAATAACCAAAGGCAAAGTTGCGCTAGTTGATATGTGGGGTACATGGTGTACTCCTTGCAGGCAGGAAATAGAAAAAAATGCCAAAAAGTTAGAGGCTCATTTTAGAGGCAAAAACGTTAACTTTATATATGTGGCAAATTTTGATATTGCAAGGGAGCAAGAGTGGAAAAAGACGATTGCTTATTTCCAGATTGAAGGGATGCAAATTTTGGCCAATCCAGAGTTAACTAAAGATATTATGGGGAAAGTTAAATCAGCGGGTTATCCTACTTATATTATCATTAAAAAAGATGGGAGTTATAACAAAACAGCAACCCAACTTCCTGTAAATGTTCAAGCGTTGACAAAAGAAATTGAAGCTGCTAATTTGTAATTATTCATGATTGTTTTTAGAGAAACCTTCAAATTTTGCAGTTGTAGGATCAGGTCTAAAAAATGTATGGTGAAAAAAGCATTTTACGATGTTATCTTTCCAAAATGGAGTTGGTAATCCTAAATCAGCACCTTCTCCCTAACCTCCTCCGAAATTTCTTTCGTCACCTTAATAATATCTTCCGCAACTTGCGTATTGTTAACCACAACTTTATGACAAACAGATTTATGCGGAAGTAAAAATTCTTTATAAGCCGGCATTACATGGTTGTTCCACTTGTACCGAACGTCGTCCTCCGAATAACCCCTTTCCAGCAGATCGCGTTTTAAACGACGATGCAAAGCGATTTCTTCTTCGGTATCAATAAAAATTTTTAAATCCAGCAGTTCTGCCATGGATCTGAAATGCAGGATAAACAAACCTTCAACAATAATTACTGGCGCTGGCTTGATCTCCAGCATTTTTGGAACCGCATTTGCATTGTTAAAGGTGTATTCCTTTTTGTAGACGGTTTGTAGGTTTAACAGCTTTTTGGCATCGGCAATAAAAGCAGCTTCATCAATAGTGCTGGGCAAATCGAAGTTGTACAGCTTATTTTCTTCGGCAGTCATTCCTTGGGCAACTGGAAAATAATAGTCATCCTGGGAAATCAAACTGATCTCCTCCGCAGAAAAATGCTCTAAAAAACACTTCAAAAAAAACGTTTTGCCAGAACCACTGCCGCCGGCAATACCAATTACATAAGGTTTATTCATTCGGGTTTGGGCTGCCGTAGCTGATGTTAACGTAAAAACGCTTATCCAACGCACCTAAAGATTCGGCAACATCTTTTGTCATCACCACTATGGCGTCTTTGTTGGTTTCGTTTTCGGTAAAACTACCCACAACTTTGGCAAAAGTAGTGCGGTTAGTCATCGGGTTGGTAATTTTAATGATCGTTCCAACAGGTGCTGTTCGGTGCAGCACATACTTCTTTTTGGCATCCAAACTTGGATCGCTGATCCAAACTGCTGTCCCTTTTTCATTTTTTTCTGTCAGGCCGTAACGGTTGTTTGGCAGGCGGCGACTGTTTCCCAAACTATCTGACCCGACTGAGTGTGTCGAATCTTTTTTCAAAGTATTGTCGCGAACTGCCGTTACTGGCGTGTCTGCCGGTGGAGTTGCAATTACTGGCGGTACTGTTGTTACAACTTGTGGTTCATCGCCGCCGCGTTTGATGCGTAACATTTGCCCGGCATTTAAATTAGTACTTTTTAAACTGTTCCAGCCAATAATATCATCAACTTTTACCTGGAAACGTCTGGAAATGGCGTAAAGCGTTTCTCCGGCGGAGACTTTGTACTGCGTGTATTCTGGTTGGTCTGTATTTGCAGGGGAAGCAGTTGAAGTAACTTCGGTGGTAGTGGATTTGGTAGGTTTGGTATAAGATGGGTTTGCCGCGGATGCTGTTTTTACCGGTGAAGAATTGGCAGCAAACGGACGATCGGTTGGTACTTTAATAATTGCGCCAATCTGCATTTTAGCGTTGTTGTTATAATCCATTATTTCTTTCGGCTTCACGTTGTAACGCCTGGCAATGGAGTAATAATTGTCTTTCGGGTCTAATTTATGCAGGATGATCATCTTGCCATTCTGGTTTTCAACACCAACAGAATCTGCTAAAGTGTTTGCTAAAAGCGGACTGGATAAGCCGAGAAAAAAGAGTACAACAGCTAAATTTTTAATTTTTGTCATTTTTATGATTCCTGTAATTCGAGGTTTAATACTTTGAGGTCGGTTTTATTTTTGATGTAAACCAAATAATTTTTAACCACTACAAACGCTTCGGGCTGCAACTTTTGTATCTGTTCGTTCAATAAATCCTGGTAAATAATGGTTTCATCTTCCAGGATAAAAATATGCTGCAAAAGCAACCCGTTATTTTGCGTGTGCAAAGATATAATTAAGTACGGATTGTAATTAAAACAGCTAATCTCGCCGGTTATTGTTCCGGTTATTAAGCTGGACAAATTTGGGGGCAGTAAACGAAGCATGTACGGAATCTGGATTGGCTGCTCATCATCCTTCAATTGATTTATATCGATGCCCGTTTTTACGTTTCCGGTCGCTTCGTCCAGTAAAACCAAACGTTTGCTTTGAAATCGCTGATCGGCTGCCAACAAGCCATCCGTAGTAAAAGTTTCTAAAGAGAGGTTATAATTTGCCCAAAGTTGTTTTCCGGTTGTTCCATTTAAAGCTGTGATTCCTTTGTGCTCCGGCGTTTGATCAGATAAATAACCATGTAAAAACAGTATACCTTTTCGGCCGCCGTTTAAACCTACGAGCCATTTTTCTTCGGGGATAATTTCTAAAAAATTTGCCTGCCCAGTTTTTAGGTTGAGCGAAGAAAAGCCAGCCGTGTGGTTTTGCTCGCTCCGGGTTTCCACATAAATTAAGTCGTGTTCGATGTCTGTTTCTAACTTCCAGATCAAACCGTGAAAGTGCTGGTTAATGACTGGATTGATTGAATTTATCATGATTTACAAAGTAGGAGATAAAAATCCGGCTTGCCTCAACCTAAAACAATAGCTGTAAAACGAATGTTGAGGATGAAAATATTAAAATTATGGAAGCTGAAGCAATAAGCCTGGAAGAAAGAAAAGTTAGACCGGTTGTAGATCATTTAAATGATTTGCTGGCCAATTACCACATTCATTATCAAAAAATTAGAGGTTGCCATTGGAATGTGAAAGGCCGTCAGTTCTTTACTTTGCACGCTAAATTTGAAGAATTATATACCGTTGCCTTAACCACAATTGATGAACTAGCCGAGCGTATTTTAACGTTAGGAAAACCGCCGTACAGCACTTTTAACGATTACATTACCACTTCGCATATTAAAGAAGTGCAAACAATTGGCATGAACGACAATGACATGGTGAAAGCTTTGGTTGATGACATGGCTATTTTAATTGAACTGGAACGCGAAATTTTAGATGTTACTGCCGAAGCCGAAGACGACGGCACCAACGATATGGTGAACGGTTTTATGCAATATTTGGAGAAGAATACCTGGATGTTGCGTTCGTTTTTGAATCAGGATTAAGATTGGGAGCGAGGAGTTGGAGCTGGAGCGGTTTGATGGATGCAATTCCTGATAAATTAGACCTTAAACCTATTCGATACTTCTTTTACCACACAAAAAACCTCGTCTGTTTGCAGGCGAGGTTTTTTGTTTTATGTTGAAGTTTTTAAGCCGATAAAAGAAGCATCATTCCGTAACTACTGCTCCGCCTTTATACAATTGCTTTTGATATTTTAAGGATGGCGATTTGATAAATTCGCCTAAACCTAAACGCGGCCACATTTCGTCCACTTTCTGAATAACTTCAGTTGTATTGGCCAGAATGTTTGGCCAATCACGTTCAAAACCATCCAGTTCTTTTGTTTTTCGTGTCCCGTCAAAACCAATGTGCGACAGGCTTTGTCCGTTTTTCGCTTTCACTACAAAAGCATCGCGTTTTGGGTCGATGTTGTTAGAAAATCGCCAAACGGCATCTCCGGTATCCGAAATATCAATGGTATGATCAAGGTAGATAACCACTTTAACTTCGTCCAGTAAACCTTGTTTAAATAGGTTTCGGTTGAGGTTTTCAATTTGATCAGTTTCTGTTTTTTCTACGGAAATGAATATCAGCGAAATACCTAAAGCAAGCAAAGAATCATTGATAGCAGCAATGGCCGGATTTTGAACTTTTATCGCTTCTTTGTTTAAGGCCGATACTGTTTTTACCGATACTTTTTCTTCGGTCCTTAATTCTTCCGGCAATTTTTTTGTGGCATCAATTCCCATTTTTCCGCCAAAAGACGCTTTAGAGCAGGAATGGTCAAGCACATCCATTGGACCGGAAGTGAAAACAAAATCCTGCTGCGGATCCACATTTTCAGAAACGTAACGCGCAACTTCGGCATTATCGTGGATGTTGACATCTTCATCCACAATCACAATCATTTTGGTGAACATCATTTGTCCGGCGCCCCAAAGCGAATTCATCACTTTCATCGCTTGTCCCGGATAATCTTTTTTAATTTTTACAATGGCAAGATTGTGGAACACGCCTTCCATCGGTAAAACCATATCTACAATTTCGGGCACCATCGTCATTTTAATTGGGGCGAGAAAAATACGTTCGGTTGCTTTGCCAATCCAAGCATCTTCCTGCGGCGGAATTCCAACAATTGTTGCCGGATAAACGGCATTTTTGCGATGGGTGATAGCAGTGATATGGAATTTGGGGTACCAATCTGCCAGCGAATAATAACCGGTATGATCGCCAAACGGGCCTTCCCAAATATAATCTTCTTCCGGGTCAACGTAACCTTCAATAATAAAATCAGCATCCGCCGGAACTTGTACATCTTGCGTTAAACATTGTACCAGTTCTACTTTTTTCTTCCGCAGAAAACCGGCCAGCATATACTCATCAATTCCATCAGGAAGCGGAGCAGTCGCAGCATAAGTATAAACCGGATCGCCGCCTAAAGCAACCGCAACAGGCATTTTTTGTCCCAGCTTTTTGTACTCCTGAAAATGGCGCGCCGAAACTTTGTGTTTGTGCCAGTGCATTCCGGTTAAGGTTGGTTCAAAAACCTGCATTCGGTACATGCCTACATTTCTAATTCCGGTTAACGGATCTTTGGTGTGGATAACCGGCAGCGTAATAAATGGGCCACCATCTTCCGGCCAGCAGGTTAGAACTGGCAGTTTGGTTATATCCGGATCTTTCATCACAACCTCCTGGCAGGCACCTTTTCCGGAAACCGTTTTTGGCATCCATGAAGAAATCTGACCTAACTTTGGCAGCATTTTCAATTTATCTAAAATACTGTCTTTAGGTCCGGTTAAAGTTTTGAATAAACCTTCAATTTCTTTGGAAATATCATCCATAGATTCAACGCCCAAAGCCATGCACATCCGTTTGTAATTTCCCATGGAGTTGATCAAAACCGGGAAATCATAACCTGTATTTTCAAATAACAAAGCCGGGCCGTATTGTTTGGAAACACGATCTGTTATTTCTGTTATCTCCAGTTTCGGGTCAACTTTTTCTTTGATGCGTACCAGTTCTCCGGCTTTTTCAAGCGTTTCTATAAAATGTTGCAGGTTTTTGTAAGCCATAATTTTTACGTTGTACGAAGGTCTTGTTAATTGCTGATACTTCTTTTATAGCATAAAAAAAGCCGCTGTTTTTTACAGCGGCTTTACATTTATAAGCTAAACTTTCAACTTTTAATAACGGAAACCTAATGTTAAAAAAACATTGTTATAAGTGTTATGCACAGTTGCCCCAGGACTTGCCGCTGAAGTAAGCTCATAAGGATATAAAGTTGTATAATGGTCGATATATTGGTAGGTAGCATCAACATAGTACTTTCCAAAGCGGTAGCCTAAACCTGCACTGCTGGTTTTTATTGGACTGCCAATACCAACTTGCGGATTGCCTTGATAATTGTAACCAGCCCTTAAAAAGAAATCATCCAATTTTGCTTCTGCACCAATTCGGGCATTTACAGTTGATTTGTAAAGTGTGGATAAATCGTGATTATCAGAAGTATTATCATAATCTCCGCTTAAATGCATTCCCTTATAATCCATGTACTCTACATCACCAGAGATAAACCCATATTTACCTGCAAAAACAGCTATCCCACCACTTACTTTCATTGGGGTACGCAGGTTGTAAGTAAAATCATATTCTGCCGGGCCACTGTTGTAAACCGGAGGATCTTGTGCGTACAGCGTTGATAAACCTTCAGAATAGCTATCGGCAACAGTCATCCAAGTTGGAGAGGTAAAAGTAGCACCAATCCGAACGGCTTCAACTGGCTTGTAAATGAAACCAACTTTGGCATTAAAACCTGTACCGGTGGTAATTTGGTCCTGATAATACTGAGAAGCATAACCAGAACTGGTAGGTGTGGTGCTATTGTTAATTAAGATAGATGCTACACCATTTTCGTTAAAAGTCCTCGAAAGGTTATATCTCAAACTGGTTATGCCTATACCAAAACCTAAATACAATTTATTACTGTAATTGGCGCCACCAGCTAAACTCAATTCAGACTGGCCGCCACTTGTAATAACGCTGTTGTTTTGATTAGTTGCAGAAGTAACATTAGATTGGAACTTGTTTGGGGTATTATAGAAATCAATTAAAGATTGATCATAAGCCCAAGCTTGCAATGTGCCGCTTGTAATTCCTGCACCGCCATTTGCTGCATTGTCCCTGTTTGCTTCCTGTGCGTAATAATTAGCAATAGAGCCACTGGTAGCAGATCCACTATTGTTTCTACCGCTATAGTAAGTGTTCTGATAAAAATTATTGGTACGGTTATACGAAGCACCTAAGTTAAAACTCAGCCAGCCTTTCGTTTTGTCTGCGCCACGCCTGGTACTTAAACGGTTAAAAAATACGCCGGAAGCATTATTTAAGTTAAGTTTATTGTTTCCGCTGTAATTACTATTTCCAAAGTAGGAAGAATTTACAGCAGAATTGTTAAATTCGGGTGTAATACTCACTTCCGATCGGGTAAAAAAACCAACACCGGCCGGGTTGCCGCTTACCGAACTTAAATCTCCGCCTACAGCGGTAGAAGCACCACCGATGGCTTTAATACGTGCAGTTGCACCTGTTTGGGTTTGCGAAAAGCGAAAAGCATCGCTACTGTATTGCGCACAGGAAACCTGAGAGGCCGCTACTATAGCGACCCCTGTTAAGGCATATTTTAAATTCATATTATTTTATAAAGAGAGAGCGTATTTCTGTTTGTTATCCTCTTCCAGGGCGGGAAGAACTAACACGGCCACCGCCGCCGCTACCAAAACCGCCACCATTGGAATTAGAGGAAGGTGAAGGGATATAAGTAGGATAAGAACGTTGTGTTTGAGGGACTGATGGCCTTGCACTGTAACCAGTTGTAGGTATAGAGCCTCTGCCGGTTGATACAGAACTTGTTCCTCTTACTGTTCCTGTATAAGAACCTGGATTACCTGATCCCCTTAATGGCCTTGAACCATAGCTTGAGTTAACGTTAGAATAACCAGAGTATAAACCCATGTAAGGGTAATAACCGCCAATGCCGTAACCGTAGCCACCTCCGTAAAAAGAGTATGGGGAATACAAAGAATAAGGTGAGTAAAAAGAGTATGGTGAGTACAAAGAACCCAAGCCATAACCCAATCCTAAACCTAACCCAGCACCGTAATAAGAGTTATAAAAGCCATCGTAAGCAAATGGCGAATAACTGTTAAAACGGTTAATGCGGCCTGCATAATTATCGTAGTAACCATCATTGTTGTTTGAACGGTCATTACCAGCATATTCTACAACATCTCCGGCTTTTGCTTTGGAATAGTATACATCATCGTTGAAATCTTTTTGCTGTGCAGTATATTTGGTAGTTGTACAAGCTCCCAAAACCACCGCACTCATCATCACAATACCTTTTAAAATGTTAGTTTTCATCGTGTTAGCTTATTAAAATGTAAAAGTTTATAGTTACCATAAATTTATAAATTTGAAAGCGAAATAAATAATTTATTTTATGTCAAAATTCATTCCACTCTATGAGTAAAAGTATTATTAGTAAAGACGAAGATTATTCACAATGGTTTAATGAATTAGTAATAAAAAGTGATTTAGCCGAACACTCAGCCGTGCGAGGCTGTATGGTCATCAAACCCTACGGTTATTCTATTTGGGAAAAGATGCAAGGTGCACTGGATCAAATGTTTAAAGACACCGGTCACAGCAATGCTTATTTCCCTTTGTTTATCCCAAAATCTTTTTTTTCTAAAGAAGCCAGTCACGTAGAAGGTTTTGCCAAAGAATGTGCTGTTGTAACACATTACCGTCTTAAAAACGATGCAGAGGGCAATATTGTTGTGGACGAAGATGCGAAACTGGAAGAAGAATTGATCGTGCGCCCAACTTCAGAAACCATTATTTGGAACACCTATCGCGGCTGGATTCAATCTTACCGCGACCTGCCTTTGCTGATTAACCAATGGGCAAACGTAGTGCGCTGGGAAATGCGTACGCGCTTATTTTTGCGGACCACAGAATTTTTATGGCAGGAAGGGCATACCGCACATGCAACAGCCGAAGAAGCCATTGCAGAAACAGAACAAATGTTAAATGTTTATGCCGATTTTGCCGAAAACTGGCTGGCGTTGCCAGTTATCAAAGGTAAAAAAACTGCAAACGAACGTTTTGCTGGAGCTTTAGATACCTATTGTATTGAAGCTTTAATGCAGGATGGCAAAGCCTTACAAGCTGGAACTTCGCATTTCCTCGGACAAAATTTTGCCAAAGCCTTTGATGTAAAGTTTTCCGACAGAGAAAATAAACTGGATTACGTTTGGGCAACTTCCTGGGGCGTTTCTACCCGTTTAATGGGAGCTTTGGTGATGGCACATTCGGATGATGCCGGTTTGGTTTTGCCGCCAAAATTAGCACCAATCCAGGTTGTGGTTGTGCCGATTTATAAGCATGATCACGAATTGGAAAATATTTCCGTATTTGTAAAAGAGCTGACTAAAGAATTACGAGCTAAAAACATCCGCCTAAAATTTGATAACCGCGATACACAACGCCCGGGTTTTAAATTTGCAGAATATGAATTAAAAGGTGTGCCTTTGCGAGTAGCCATCGGTAGCCGTGATATGCAAAACGGGACAGTAGAATTAGCCCGCAGAGATACCAAAACCAAAGAAACCGTTCCGCAACAAGGTTTGGCAGAACGGATCGAAGCTTTGCTGGAAGAAATCCAAAACAACATCTACCAGAAAGCTTTAAAATTTCGAGACGAAAACATTACTTCGGTAGATACTTACGATGAGTTTAAACGTTTGTTAGACGAAAAGCCAGGCTTCCTTTCCGCACATTGGGACGGAACCAGCGAAACGGAACAGCAAATTAAAGAAGAAACCAAAGCGACAATTCGCTGCATTCCATTGAACAATCCGCAGGAAGAAGGCGTTTGTATTCTCAGCGGAAAACCTTCTACCCAACGTGTTTTATTTGCGCGGGCATATTAGCCCCACCTAAATCCTCCCCTAAAAGGGAGGACTTTGAATGTCTAAAGCAATGCTTCTTTTATCGGCATAAAATCATTAAAAAACACAACTCATTAAAAGCCCCTCTCCACCGGAGAGGGGTTGGGGTGAGGCTCAAAACAACATGAAATTCGCAACAAAAGCCATACATGCAGGTCAGGAACCTGATCCAACAACAGGTGCCGTGATGACGCCGATTTACCAAACTTCAACCTATTGGCAGAAATCGCCGGGCGATCACAAAGGTTACGAATATTCGCGCGGAACAAACCCAACCCGTAAAGCTTTGGAAGATTGTTTGGCTGCGCTGGAAAATGGCAAATTCGGACTGGCGTTTTCCAGCGGAATGGGTGCCACAGATGCTGTAATGAAACTGCTTCGTCCCGGCGATGAAGTAATTACCGGCAACGATTTGTACGGCGGTTCGTACCGCATGTTCACCAAATTGTATGCACCTTACGGCATCAAATTTCATTTTATTGATCTTGCTGACCCTGAAAATATCCGTCAATACATCAACGAAAAAACCAAGCAGATTTGGCTGGAAACACCAACCAATCCAACTATGCAAATCGTTGATATTGAAGCTGTAGCAAGAATATCCAAAGAACATAAATTGCTGTTAACAGTTGATAACACCTTTGCTTCGCCCTACCTGCAAAACCCGTTGGGCCTGGGTGCCGATATCGTGATGCACTCCGTTACCAAATATTTGGGTGGACACTCTGATGTGGTGATGGGCGCATTGATTGTAAATGATGAAAAACTGTACAAAGATTTGTTTTTCATTTACAATGCGACTGGCGCAACGCCTGGTCCGCAGGATAGTTTTTTGGTTTTACGCGGCATTAAAACCTTGCATTTACGCATGAAAGCGCATTGCGAAAACGGTCGGCAAATTGCCGCTTTCCTAAAAGATCACCCGAAAGTGGATAAAATTTACTGGCCGGGTTTCCCCGATCATCCAAACCACGAAATTGCCAAAAAACAAATGCGCGATTTTGGCGGCATGATTTCTTTCACCATAAAAGAAGCATCGCTGGAAGAAACTTTCCGTGTAGCCGGTTCTTTTAAAGTTTTTACGTTAGCAGAATCTTTGGGCGGCGTAGAATCTTTGGTGAATCATCCGGTAACGATGACACATGCTTCCATTCCAAAAGCAGATCGTGATGCAGTTGGCGTAACTGATAATTTGCTGCGTTTAAGTGTTGGTGTTGAGGATATAGAGGATTTATTGGAGGATTTGAAGCAGGTTTTGAGTTGATGAATGCTTCTTTTATCAGTATAAAATTAGCTTATTCATCCACATTAGTTGCTTCAAGCTCATTTTTTGATGATATTTCTAATTTATATTGCTCTAATAATTGCAAAATTTTAGTATTAAGACTTTTCCATGAATACGTTCCTTTACCTTCAGCTTTCCAGGATAAACTATTTTTCATTTTTACAAATAAAGAATTTTTTAATAGTTCATCGTGCTCAAAAAGATACCATTCATTTTCGTAACGAAAGGCGATGAAAATATTTTTGCCTTCGTATTTTTTATCAAAAGTTAAACGACCTTTTAATTGAACTTTTAAAAAAGTTTCACCATCAATGTGGTTAGCTATAAAGTCTGCACCTTGCCAATCATCATCCAATTTAATGGATGAAAATCCATAATCTGCTAATATTCCTGCTAACTTCTGAAAGTTATATCGCTCTTTTTGCTTACTGTTCAAATCTTTATATTCGATCTGCTTTAATTTAAAGTTTGTATTTTTCATAAATAATCTTGTAGTAAAAATAATAAGTGATCAACGCATTATCACCTTTTAGCACTGCTTCAAATCTGCCGCGGAATAAAGCTCTTCCTCATCATTTAAAAAATCAAAAGTCTTACTTTCAACCGTAAGTTGTTTAATTCCTTCGGATAATTGTTGCTCTTCATAACGTTTCATTACAAACGCTGCAAAAGAAGATATTTCCTCAGCTTTGTCTTCCGGAAGCTGATTGATCGCTTTTACAGTTTGTTCAATAATCACCTGTTTAGTCATATTGGAGGAGTTCTATATTCAAATATAAACAATTGTAATCGAGGAATTAGCCGGAAGCTTCTTTTAGAATCAAAAACGTAAATCTACTTTTGCCTGATGCTCTCCAATCTCCAACAATTCCTTGATGCTAAAGTAACCCAATACAACCAACCAAATTTTATCGAAAACGATCCAATCGTAATTCCGCATCAATTCCAAAAAAAGCAAGACATTGAAGTTATGGGGTTTTTTGCAGCAATTTTAGCCTGGGGACAACGGAAAACGATCATTAATAAATGCCGGGAATTGATTGTGCGGATGGATAATTCGCCTTTTGATTTCATCCAAAACCATCAGGAAACAGATTTAAAATCGCTTTTAGGTTTCAAGCACAGAACTTTTAACGATACTGATCTGCTGTATTTTGTGGCTTTTTTCAAACAGCATTATCAGCAATACGAATCCTTAGAAAACGCATTTTATGCTGGTAAAAACAGTACGGCAGAAACTATGCTCAATCATTTTAGAAGTTATTTTTTTTCGTTAACGGATTTTCCGCGGCGAACCATCAAACACGTTTCTTCTCCGCAGCAAAAATCGACTTGTAAACGCTTAAATATGTTTTTGCGCTGGATGGTTCGCAAAGATAATTGTGGCGTTGATTTTGGGATTTGGAACAAAATTAAACCGGCAGATTTAGTTTGTCCATGCGATTTGCACGTGGACCGCGTTGCCCGAAAATTAAAATTGATTACCAGAAAGCAAACCGATTGGCAAACAGCTTTGGAGCTGACCGAAAAGCTGCGGGAATTTGATCCGCATGATCCGGTAAAATATGATTTTGCGCTTTTTGGATTGGGAATTGAGGAAAAATTTTGATTATCTTGTAGGATGAAAACGCTGACTGTAAATATTGCTGATGAAAAGGATTTGCCAATAATGGAAGAAATTCTTACCCGTTTCGGATTAAGCTATCAGGTTAATACTGATTACAATTTTAGTGAGCAGGACATCAAAGATTTACTAAAAACTAAGCAGGATTTTTTAGAAGGCAAAAGTAGTGCCCGGGATTGGAACGAAATTGAGCAAGACCTGGAACGTGCCTTCCATTAAGCTACTCAACCGCGCAGAACTTGAATTATTTGACTCGTGCGAACGGTATGAAAAGCAGTAAAAGGCTTATCAAAATACTTCAGAAGCGAAAAAATTAGTAAAGTATTAAAAACTGTTGAGCGCAACCCAAATCTTTAACAAACGCGCTACCAAACAGATTTTCGGTTCGCACCAGTTAATAAGTTCCCTTTTGTTGTAGTTTACTGGGTTGATGAAAATCTGAATACTGTTTTTATAACATCAATTTTCCACACCAAACGCAACCCGCAGTTTTAAAGTAAAAAGGATAACTAATACTTCTTTTACCGCTATAATTTTAGGTTAAGCCAATCTTAGCGATAAAGCTTCAGCATTAATATTTTGGTTTTTTTGAAAAGAAATTTCTAATCCTATCTTTAGCCAACCAATTTATAACATATGAAAAAGAGCTTTTTAAGTTTTGGATTTTTACTTTTCGCCTGTTTGTTGATGTTAAAAAGTTCGGCATCGGCACAAGTTAGCCCTACGGTAGATCACATCACCGTTTACGTGGTTGATTTGCAGAAAAGCAGCGATTTCTACAAAAATGTAATGTTGCTGAAAGAAATCCCCGAACCTTTTCATGATCAGCGGCACGTTTGGCTGCGCATCGGTCCGCACACGCAATTGCATATTGTAAAAGGTGCCAAAGAAATTATTAAGCGTGATATTAACATTCATTTGGCGTTTAGCGTTCCGGTAATTGAAGATTTTGCAGCGCATTTAGATAAAATGAATGTGAAATATGGCAACTGGAAAGGCGACAGCAAATCACCGGAATTGCGGCCGGATGGTGTAAAACAAATCTACTTTCAAGACCCGGACAATAACTGGATTGAAGTGAATACAGATAAGTTTTAAGGAAGTTCGAAAGTCTGAAAGTTAGAAAGTCC
>CAZZVO010000091.1:0-13699 GCA_964657505.1 uncultured Mucilaginibacter sp. | reverse complement strand
TGAGCATACGATTAGGTTTAGGTTGTTGTATTGAGATTGATTGCTGGGCGGTCATCCTGAACTTGTTTCAGGATCTCTCCTGGCTGATTTTAGCCTTTTTGATGGGATGCCGAAAAAATTTCGGCATGACAAAAACGAAAACAGCAATGCTTCTTTTACCACCCCAAATTATTTTTCTTTAAGCGGAACAACCAAAACCGGGATTTCAGAATGGCGGGAAACATCTTCGGCAACACTTCCAGTTAGCAATCGGTTAAAACCACTGCGGCCGTGCGAGCCTACTACAATTAAATCTGCATTAAATTTTACGGCAGTTTCTGTAACTACGGTTGCTGCATCGCCGGTTTCTAAAAACTGTGTAATGTTGTGTTCTTCGCCATACATCGCTACAAAACGTTGCATCACGGTTTTGGCTGATGATTCCTGCGCATTGATCAAATCTACGGATGGCATACTTAACATATCAATTTCTCCTCCCGCAATCCCACTGCTTACCGGTGCAATAATCATCGGTTCTACCACTTCCACCAAAGCAACTTCTGCCTGGAGTAATTTGGCCAATGCAAACCCGTAAGTAGCTGCTTTTTCGGATTGGCGGCTGTCATCAATCGCAATTAAAATCTTTTTAAATTCCATGGCTGGTGCATTTATATTACAAATAAAGGTTTTTTTAGCAAATAGTTTTGATATGGTAAAAGAAGCATCCCAAAAAACGATCTTCCAAATTCGTGCCTCGCTCCACAAAAAACAAACAAAAATTCGTAATTTGCGGCGACAACAAAACGTAACACAATGGTAACAGACACGCTTGACATCCAAATCAGTAAAGCGAAAACTTCACGCTTCCCGCAAATCGATTTCGATAACCTGCCTTTTGGTAAACATTTTAGCGACCACATGCTGGTCGCAGATTTTGCAGACGGGCAATGGCAAAACTTCCAGATTTTACCTTACGGCGAAATGTTGATGAACCCGGCCATGTCTGTGTTGCATTACGGACAGGCGTTTTTTGAAGGATTAAAAGCTTACAAATTGGCAGATGGCCGAATTTCAATCTTCCGTCCAAATAAAAATGCAGAACGTTTTAATAAATCTGCCGAGCGTTTGTGCATGCCGCAATTGCCGGAAGATTTATTTGTGCAAAGCATTGCCGAGCTGGTAGAACTTGACCAGCAATGGATCCCGGAGAAAGAAAACCACGCGCTGTACATCCGTCCGTTTATGTTTGCTACCGAAGCTGCTTTGGGTGTACATCCATCATCAACTTATAAATTTTGCGTGTTGACTGGTCCGGTTGGCCCATATTTTTCCAAGTATTTAAAGGTGAAGATAGAGACCGAGTTTTCGCGTGCTTGCGATGGTGGTTTTGGGTTTGCAAAAGCAGCAGGAAATTATGCAGGTTCGATGTTGCCGATGAAAAAAGCAGCAGACGAAGGTTTTGACCAAATTATCTGGACCGATTCGCGCGAACATGCTTATGTAGAAGAATTAGGCGCAGCAAACATTGTTTTTGTGATTGATGGAAAAATTGTAACGCCATCAACCCGGGACACGATTTTAAAAGGTGTAACCCGCGATTCTATTTTAGAACTGGCGCGAAGCTGGAACGTTCCGGTGGAAGAACGCCGCGTTGCCGTTTCCGAAGTTTTGGAAGGCATTAAAAACGGAAAAGTAACCGAAGCTTTTGGCGTTGGCACGGCTGCAACCATTACTTCTATTGCCGAAATTGGATTTAAGGAAGAGATTTTTACGCTTCCTGATCCTGCAAAAGGTGAATTTGCCGGTAAATTGCGCCGTGCTTTGGATGATATAAAATACGGCCGCACAGAGGATAGCAATAACTGGAATTACATCGTATCCTAATTTTATAGTGGTAAAAGAAGCAAAGGATTTATAAATCCTTTGCTTCTTTTAAATGCCTTTTTAACCTGCGGACCTTTCTTTTCTCCTGCCTTGCTGCTTTTTTCATTATCCGTTCTTCTTTATTTTGTTTGTGGTCGAGCAGCCTTTGCCGCAGGTTTTGTTCAATTTCTGCGGATAAACCGATAGATTCTTTAATCCCTGCATAAACCGATCGCCAAAGCAAACCTAAATACGAAACATTTTCCGGCCGGTCAAAAGCAATCGTTACAACGCGTGGCGGATTGCCAAAAGTTGGGTTATCGCGCCGTAATACAAAAGCATTGGCCAATATCGAAATAAACGACATGCGGCTCAGTGCTTTTTTCTCGTCCTGCTTCAACAAAACCACATTTAAATCGTGGTATAAAAAAGTAAGCGTACCCGCTGCTTTTTGAGGATCGGCCTGCATATCAAAATTAAGGCTGGTTACAATGCCGTTTGTAAATTGTATCAACCCTAATGGTTTTGTGGCCGGGTTAAGGTTCACTAAATTCATCGGTCCTAAACTGCCTTTGTAATACAATAAATTGGCCGGATCAGCGGGATCAAAATGAAAGTTTACATCTAATTTTCCGTAGCCCATCAGGTTTGCTGTTAAGTTGGCGGTCAGCTTTTTATTTACGGCAATCGTATCTTTTCCGGTGATAATATTGTTGATGGAGCCGTGCATTTGCTCAAAAGTAATCACGCCGCGAAGCTGGGTTTTAGCACTTACTTCCGTGTAAGCCAGGTTGATATCTATCAGGCGCAACGCTTTGACGGCAATATCGCGGTGCACATTTTTAAGTAGAAAATATAACCCTTTTTTGGCCGAATCTGCCGACTTTTTTTTAAACCTGCGGTCGTAAAAAACTTCTGCCTTCCCGCCAAAAACTGTAATATCCGAAGCAACCAGGTTTCGGTAACCAATAAATGCCTTATAATCAAAATGGTTAATGCGGATAGAATCTGTTTCAAAACTAAACCGGTGCTGCAGCAACTGCGATTGCGCGGCGGCGCTTACCAGTTTTTGTGGCATAAAAACAGCATCGGCAATTTTTACGCTGGCGCGCGAACTTGAAAAAGTAATTGATTTAGCCCGGAATTGATACAACCGATCAGGCGTTTGTGCGCTGTAATTGTTAAAAATAGCCGTAATATCTTTGCAAAAGTTAAACCTGGTTTTATCGTTTTGGCTGGCAGAATCAATCAAAAAGCCGGTTGCTTTGATGTTGATTTCTTTCAGATGTGTGGTTTTAAGGCGATGGTTGATCGCTTCCTGATACCTTAAACTGATATTATTCAGCAAAATCTGACCAATGTGCACAGATTTCATGGTACCTGCAATTTGCTGGTAAAGCGTTTTTTTGCTGCTTTCGGGCAAATCGTGTTGGTGCAATACCTGATAATCTGCCTGTACGAATGGCTGGCTGATCTCTAAATCATCAACATCCAACTCTTTTTTAAAATACAATTTAAACGGGTGGATATGCTTCAACACAATCCTGTCAACCGCCAACGAATAAACATTATTGGGTGCCTGGCCTGCTTTTTTTAGCCGGTTAAAAACAGCAGTGTCAGGTTTTAAGATGAGGTGATCGATCACCACGCGGCCAGAAAGCACGTGCAAACTGCTATTGGTAAAATCAACCTGGTATAAACCGTTACTTAGCCGGGAGACAGTTTTTTTAAGTTGGGCAGATAAAACCGGCGAAAAATAAAAGTTAATAATTATGGCAGATACGAGCGTTAAAACCAGCAATACGGCCAACGCCAAACCTGTTTTAAACCATTTATGGCGTGCTAACTGTTTAAACTTCATTGCAAATCATCCTGCTGGCCTTGTTTATACGTTTTCATTGTACAAAACAATACAATGTATGAATTTTTTTAAAACGAGGGAAGGTTGAAGTAAAAAGTCCGAGCAAACCGCTTTTAAAAACTTACACATATTTTTGGCTGAAGCCTGGGCTTAATCTACCAATTTAACCGTTGGCTGACGCCCAACGGCAATGAATGAAGTGCTGGCTACGGTCATAGCAGCTAAAGGTGTTCATTGCCGTCCCATTTATGGGGCGGTAGCAAAGGGAAAAAATTGGCTTTAGCCAAAATTTACCATACAGTTATTTTAAAAGCGGTTTCCAGAACAAACCATTGCAATTGCTTTTAAAGCGATTTTTGAGGTTGCCAATCAAACGCTGCCAATCTGTCATTTAATTAAATAACATTTTCTTACTTTTGCATTCTTAATTTTTGCTAATGATAGATTTGGATCTTCCAACCAGTAAACACGATGAAAGCCGACAAGGTGAAGCATTGGTGCTGGATAAACCTTTGTTAAAAAATAACGGCCGCAAATTATATATTGAAAGTTATGGCTGCGCGATGAATTTTTCTGACAGTGAAATTGTTGCTTCCATTTTGACTGATCAGGGTTTTGAAACCACTTCTGATTTTAAAGAAGCGGATGTGATTTTTATTAACACATGTTCTATCCGCGAAAATGCGGAAGTGCGCGTTCGTAACCGTTTAAAAGAATTTAAGGTTTCCAAGCAACGAAATCCGGGAATGGTAGTCGGCGTTTTGGGCTGCATGGCCGAACGTTTAAAAGCCAAGTTTCTGGAGGAAGAAAAATTGGTTGACGTAGTTGTCGGCCCGGATGCTTACCGCGATCTGCCAAACTTAATCGAACAAGTTGATAGCGGACAAAAAGCGGTAAACGTTTTGCTTTCCCGCGAAGAAACTTATGCAGATATCAGTCCGGTTCGTTTAAACAGCAACGGCATTAATGCTTTTGTGTCGATTATGCGCGGCTGCGATAACATGTGTTCTTTTTGCGTGGTTCCGTTTACGCGCGGCCGCGAACGCAGTCGCGATGCTTTTTCTATCGTAAAAGAATGCGGCGATTTATTTAATTCGGGTTATAAAGAAGTTACGCTGCTTGGGCAAAATGTGGATTCTTATAAATGGAAAAATCCACATTTGGAAGAACTTAGGAGCCTGACCAGCCTCACCCTAAATCCCTCTCCGGGGGAGAGGGACTTGAGCGGCGCAAGTGCAGTTAATTCTTCTACCAGTGCAGCTAACTCCCTCTCCCCCGGAGAGGGTAGGGGTGAGGCTTCGAACTGGGGCGAGGCCATAAATTTCGCCGGTTTGTTAGAACTCGTAGCCTTAATCAACCCAAAACTCCGCGTTCGTTTTTCCACCTCTCACCCAAAAGATATTACTGACGAAGTGCTTTACACGATGAAAAAGTACGATAACATTTGCAAGTACATCCATTTGCCGGTACAATCTGGTAACAGCCGGGTTTTGGAATTAATGAATAGAACTTACGATCGTGCCTGGTACATGAATCGTATTGATGCAATTCGCAGGATTTTGCCAGGCTGCGCTATTTCTACCGATGTAATTACAGGTTTTTGTTCTGAAACCGAAGAAGAACACCAGGAAACGTTAAGCATGATGGACTACGTGCAGTACGATTTTGCTTACATGTTTATGTATTCTGAACGGCCGGGAACTTTGGCGGCAAAACGTTATGCAGATGATATTCCGGAAGAAGTTAAAGGCCGCCGTTTGCGCGAAATTGTGGATAAACAGCAAGCGCATTCGCACAAACGTTTGTTAGAACAAATTGGACAGGTTCAACAGGTTTTGATTGAAAAACGTTCCAAAAAATCAGCATTGGATTACAGCGGAAGAAGCGATAAAAATGCAACCGTAGTTTTCCCGGCAGATGAACGTTTTGCGCCCGGAGATTATGTGAATGTTTTGATGGAAAAATGTACAACTGCTACCTTGATCGGTAAAATTGTAGGCTAAAAACAGTATGGAGATACAGGAAATTAAACAGCGGTTTGGCATCATCGGCAATTCTCCTTTGCTTAACCGCGCCATAGACATTGCAAACCAGGTTGCGCCAACAGATATTTCGGTTTTAATTACGGGCGAAAGCGGCAGCGGAAAAGAAGTTTTTTCGCACATTATCCACCAAATGAGTCCGCGGAAACATGGTCCGTTTATCGCTGTAAATTGTGGTGCCATCCCCGAAGGAACAATTGATTCTGAACTGTTTGGACACGAAAAAGGTGCTTATACCGGTGCCATCGGCGAGCGAAAAGGTTATTTCGAAACCGTTAACAGCGGCACCATTTTTTTGGATGAAATTGCCGAAATGCCGCTGGGAACGCAGGCACGTTTGCTTCGAGTTTTAGAATCCGGGCAATACATTAAAGTTGGTTCATCCAAAGTAGAAAAAACCAATGTGCGCGTAATTGCGGCTACCAATGTTGATGTATATGATGCGGTAAAATCAGGAAAGTTCAGGGAAGATTTGTATTATCGTTTAAATACAGTGCCGTTGCGGATTCCGCCTTTGCGCGACCGGAAAGAAGATATTTATTTATTGTTCCGCAAGTTTACGGCAGATTTTACAGCGAAATATCGTTCTCCGCCAATTCAAATGAACGAAGAAGCACAACAAATGCTGATCAATTACAGTTGGCCGGGAAACGTTCGTCAGTTAAAAAATATTGCCGAACAATTAGCCGTTTTAGAACGCGAACACTTAATTACTGCACAAAGTTTGTTGCAATACATTCCGCAGGAAAACACGGGCAGCAATTTGCCGATGCGCATCAATCAGCAGAAAAAAGACGATTTTTCGGAACGCGATATTTTATACAAAGTGCTTTTTGATATGAAACGCGACATGACCGATCTGAAAAAATTAGTTGCCGATATTATCGAAAACGGCGGCGTTTCTGCAAATTATTCTGGTAATCCGCAAGCAATTAACAAGCTTTATCATGATATCAAAGTGGAAGAAGATTATCAAAACCACAACCACCATCAGCCAGAACCTACTTTAACTATCCAGCAGCCGGTTGTGCAAAACAACAAGGATTTTAATATCACGCAGGAAGCAGAAGAAGTGGAAGAATCGCTTTCGCTGATGGAAAAAGAATCGGATATGATTAAAAAAGCCTTAAAAAAGCACAAAGGCAAGCGCAAATTTGCTGCGCAGGAATTGGGAATTTCCGAACGGACACTTTATCGCAAAATCAAAGAATTAAATTTAAATTAAGCCGTTCCTAATTGTAAATACTTCTTTTACCATGAAAAAAATTGTGCTGTTGTTGTTTGTGCCGATGCTTTTGCTGTTTCAATCTTGTGGCATTTATTCGCTTAACGGAGGTTCTGTAGGAAACCTTAAAACGGTTAACGTAATGTTTTTTGAAAACGTTGCACAACTGGTAGTCAACAATTTAAGCCAAAGTTTTACAACAGCACTGCAAGAACGTATTCGTACCCAGACACGTTTAAGCACAGTTCGCGGCGAGGCCGATGCCACCTTAGAAGGCCGCATTACTGGTTACACAATTGCCCCAACGGTTTTGCCAGCGGCCAACTCTACTACCGCACCAATTGCCAATACCAACCGCTTAACTATTACAGTGAGCGTTAAATACACCAATAGTTTAGACCCAAAATTAAGTTTCGAGCAGTCGTTTACCCGCTATCAGGATTTTCAAGGCGATATTGGCCCGCAAGAGCAAGGCTTGATCGTTAAAATCAACAACGATTTAACGGAAGATATTTTTAACCGGGCTTTTGCAAATTGGTAAGCAAAGTTGTAGTTTCAACCGTGGATCAGCAAATACAAAACGGGCAAGACCCAAAGTTTTTACAGCAATTATTGGCTAATCCGACAGCTATCGGTCAGAAAGACCGGCAGCAGTTGGAAACGCTGGTCGAAACATATCCGCAATGCAGCATTTTCCATTTGCTTCTGGCCAAAGCAGCACAAAATGGAGAAGCGGCAACTGCAGGCAAAACGCTTCAATCCGCAGCAATTTATGCCGCAAACCGCGAAGTTTTGTTTCGGCTGATCCATCAGCCAGAACAAATAATTGCACCAAAAGAAGAAAAAATTTATCCTTTTGTAAAAGCAGAAACGCTAAATCCGGATGCTTCTTTTACCCATGAAATTCCTGTAAAAGACGAAGCTGAAGTTACATTGTCTGAAAAAAATGCTTTTGCAGAAAGTTATCCGATAGAAATAATCAATACTGCTTTCGAGGATGAAAAAGTTGTACCGGTTGAAGAAGAAGTGATTCTTTTGGAAGGATTTATCCGGGAAGAAAAACTTCCCGCAGAAAACGTTGATGCTTCTTTTACCGATGGAAAATTGTTAGCTGAAGATTTTCCAGATGAAACAATTATCACCGAAGAAAAACCTTCCGTAGAAAACGTTGATGCTTCTTTTACCGGAGAAAATTTGGTAGCGGAACCATTATCAGCAAAAGAAGAGGAAACGCATTCCATCAACCCAAATCAAGCAGAAGAAATTTTGGTTGAAAACGACTTGCGGGTAGAAGATGTAAACTTAAATTTTGTTAACGAACCCGCTGGGGAAACAATTTTCCCTGCGGAAGAAGAAGCCAATTTACAGCAGCAAACAAACGAAAACATTGATTTATCGGACGAGCCGGAAACTGCAAAACCTTCTTTTTCGGGGGAAATTGACGAAGAAGTTTACGATGAAATAATAGCGATTGAAGATATCAGGTTTGAGGTGGTAAAAACAGCATCTCCGGAGGAAAAACAAACTGCTGCGGAAACAGAAAAAACGGTTGAAAAACCATTGCTAAACGTTCAGGACAAGGCCGAAAAAGATATGCTGAGCAGTATTGCTTCCATAGATTATTTCACTTTTAACAATAAATTTGGCCAAAACCATACTAACCAATCCGCTGCAGTTGCAGAAAATAAAACGGAAGATGTTGCGGTAAAAACGGAAGTTTCATCGGCTCAAAAAGAAGCCGAAACGGTTTCTAAATACCACGACGATAAAATGCCGTACAGTTTTATGTGGTGGCTGGATAAAACGCGGAAAGAGCATGCCGGCACTTATCAGCCTTACGCTAAAACCCCAACTGCGCAACCTGAAACTGGTTTAACCGCCGGCCCGGAATTGAACCAGCAATATATCGAAAGTATTTTCCATACCAAACCGGTGCATGAGATGGTAGAAAGCAGCCTTCCGCCTGTTGTTCAACCAGTTGCAAACCGGAAAGAAGACCGTTTGATAGAACGTTTTATTATTGAAGAGCCGCACATCCATCCGCCCAGCAGCGATAAATTGGATACCGAAAACAAGGCTAAAAAAAGCTCGGAAGATGGCGATGTTTTGGTAACCGAAACGCTGGCCAAAATTTATTTAGACCAAATGCTTTACCACAAAGCCTTAGATACTTATAAAAAGCTGGTGTTGAAATTTCCGGAAAAAAGCAGTTACTTTGCTGCCCAGATTGAATCGATCGAGAAAAAAATAAATTAACACAACCATAAAATGTATTTAGTACTTGTTATCCTGATTATCATTGTTTGCATCTTCCTTGGGTTGATCGTGCTGATCCAAAACCCTAAAGGCGGCGGTTTAAACTCTAATTTTTCTAGTTCATCCCAAATGATGGGCGTACAAAAAACCGGTGATTTCTTAGAAAAAGGAACCTGGGTTTTAGCTATTGTATTGATGGTGTTTTCGCTGGCTGTAAATGTGGTTGCTAAAAACGGCCCTTCTTCAGCCAATACTTTGCAAAACCAGGAGCAGATTGAAAAAGCATCAAAACCTACTGCGCCTGTTAGTGCGCCGCTTAATTTGCCGCCAATGCAAAAAGCACCAACAAAAAAATAGGCATAAAAACAGCATTGTTATGATCAGGCTTCCGTTAATCGGAAGCCTTTTTTGTTTCCTCAAATTTCTGCCAGGATGGCACATCTGTTTAGGTAAAAATCACTTTTAATATTTCTGCAAAAGTAATTTTGACAAGATCGTGCGGCGGATAAGTCAATATGTACAAAAAACAGCCTTTGGCACAATTGGTGACCGATGAGCAGTAATTCATATTTTTATCTTAAACTAAAAATTAACAAAAATGTCATTAAACATTAAACCAATCGGAGATAGGGTAGTAGTAGAAGCTGCTGCTGCCGAAGAAAAAACGGCATCCGGCCTTTTTATTCCAGATACTGCAAAAGAAAAACCACAACGTGGCACTATCGTGGCCGTTGGCGAAGGCAAAGTAGATGAGCCTTTAACTGTTAAAGTTGGAGACCAGGTTTTATATGGTAAATACGCAGGTACAGAAATTACTTACGAAGGCAAAGAATACTTGATTATGCGTGAATCAGACGTTTACGCAGTTTTGTAAACTGGAAACGAACGTTTCTGATCCAATTAATTTCTTTTATAATATTCACTTAAAAAGGTAAAACTTAAATAAAATGGCAAAACAAGTTAAATATAATGTAGAAGCACGCGATGCTTTAAAACGCGGTGTTGATATTTTAGCCAATGCGGTTAAAGTAACTTTAGGCCCAAAAGGTCGTAACGTTATTATCGACAAAAAATTTGGTTCCCCAATTATCACTAAGGATGGTGTAACGGTTGCTAAAGAAATCGAATTAAAAGATTCTTTAGAAAACATGGGCGCACAAATGGTAAAAGAAGTGGCTTCTAAAACTGCTGATATTGCAGGTGACGGAACTACAACTGCTACTGTTTTGGCTCAAGCTATTGTTACTGCAGGTATTAAAAACGTTGCCGCTGGTGCAAACCCAATGGATTTGAAACGCGGTATCGATAAAGCAGTTGCTGCTGTTGTTACTAACTTGAAACAACAATCTCAAACTGTCGGCGAAGACAATAACAAAATCAAACAAGTTGCTTCTATCTCTGCAAATAATGACGAAGTGATCGGTTCTTTAATTGCCGAAGCAATGGCAAAAGTTGGTAAAGATGGTGTAATTACTGTTGAAGAAGCAAAAGGTACTGAAACTGAAGTTAAAACAGTTGAAGGTATGCAATTTGACCGTGGTTATTTATCTCCATACTTCGTTACCAATGCTGATAAAATGGAAGCGGAATTAGAAAACCCTTACATTTTGATCTATGATAAAAAGATTTCTTCTATGAAGGAATTGTTGCCGGTATTGGAAAAACAAGTTCAAACAGGCAAACCATTATTAATTATTGCTGAGGATTTAGACGGAGAAGCGTTGGCAACTTTGGTTGTTAATAAAATCCGTGGCTCGCTGAAAGTAGTTGCGGTTAAAGCTCCAGGTTTTGGTGACCGTCGTAAAGCAATGTTAGAAGATATCGCTATTTTAACTGGCGGAACGGTAATTTCTGAAGAAAGAGGTTACAAATTAGAAAATGCCGACCTTTCTTATTTAGGTACTGCTGAGAAAATTGTTGTTGATAAAGACAACACAACGGTTATTAACGGTGCTGGAAAATCAGAAGAGATCAAAGCACGTGTTAACCAGATCAAAACTCAAATTGATTCGACAACTTCTGACTACGACCGCGAAAAATTGCAAGAACGCTTAGCTAAATTATCTGGCGGTGTTGCTGTATTATACGTTGGTGCTGCAACAGAAGTAGAAATGAAAGAGAAAAAAGACCGTGTTGACGATGCTTTACATGCAACCCGCGCTGCGGTTGAAGAAGGTATTGTTGCCGGTGGTGGTGTTGCTTTCATTCGTGCGGTAGAATCTTTAAAAGATTTGAAAGGCGAAAATGAAGACGAAAACACTGGTATTCAGATCATTCGTCGTGCCATTGAAGAACCATTACGTCAAATCTGCGAGAATGCAGGTATTGAAGGTTCTATCGTAGTACAAAAAGTAAAAGAAGGAACTGCAGATTTTGGTTACAATGCACGTACCGACAAATACGAAAATTTAATTGGAGCCGGTGTTATCGACCCAACTAAAGTAGGCCGTGTAGCTTTGGAAAATGCTGCTTCTATCGCTGCCATGTTGTTGACCACAGAATGTGTGTTGGCAGATGATGCAGAAGAAGATAAAGGTGGCCACGGTATGCCTCCAATGGGCGGCGGTGGTGGTATGGGCGGCATGATGTAATCATCTTGCTTCTACAAACACTAATTGTATAAAAAGTCTGTCTGGTATTCCAGACAGACTTTTTTGTTTGATACTGTTTTTATCGGCATAAAAGAAGTATCAACGTAATTATTCTCTCAAAATGTTTCTTTTTTATTTAATCAAATGATTATATGTTTAAACTTATATTGAAATGACCGACAAAAGGTAATACGGGCACTATGTTTGTTTAACCAATTGCATGAAAGTATTATTCGAAAAAAAGAATCACTTTAAGAGCATCATCATTGAGTGGATGCTTTTAGAAGCACCAATTATTATCACTTCATTATTATAAGTTCTATTTAGTTAGAAACAGAAAATTAAATCTGTTTACGGGCTTTGATTTCCAAGTATTTATTAATGATGCTTACGGTTAACTCTTGCGGATCACATAAAATCGATTGAATTCCATATCGGTTCAACTCTTTCACAATCAACTTCTTCTCGTACAAAAATTTTTCTGCTATCGTTTTGATGTAAATTTCTTCTACATCTTTAGCAGGTACTTCAGTTATCGTTTCCAGTTCTGTATTCTTAAAAAATACCACCAAAAGCAGGTGCAAAAGGGCAATCTTCCTTAAATAAGGTAACTGTCGTTCCATTGCCGATAGGCTTTCGAAATTTGTAAAGAAAACTACTAAACTGCGCTGTTTAATTACCGATCTAACATTGGAATACAACGCTTCCATATTAGTTTCGAGGTAGCGGGTTTTTTCTTTATATAGAATCCGCAAAATTTTATGGAGATGGCCAGGACGACGATCAGCAGGAAGCACAGCTCCAACCTTTTCTGAAATGGTAATTAAACCAGCGCGATCTTCTTTTAACATCGCAATATTTAACAAAGCCAGCGTAGCATTAATGGCGTAATCTAACAAACTCAATCCTTCAAACGGCATTTTCGTGGCGCGTGATTTATCGATGATGCAATACACATGCTGCGATTTTTCATCGGTAAAAGAATTAACCATTGTATCGCCTTTACGGGCAGTCGCTTTCCAGTTGATGGTGCGGTAATCATCTCCGGGAACGTAGTTTTTGATCTGCTCAAACTCCATACTTTGCCCAATACGTCTTACTTTTTTGACACCCAAATCTGTCAGCCGGTTTGAAACAGCCAGCAATTCATATTTCTGCATCTGCAAAAAAGAAGGATAAACCGGCAAAACTTCCGCCTGCTCAAAATTGTAACGACGGCTCACCAACGCAAGCGGCGATTGCACATAAGCACGAATATTACCAAATTCATACTCGCCGCGTTTAGTTGGGCGAAGCTGATAATTGATCAATTTATGCTCACGCAGTTTCAAGCTGGTTTTAAACCACAGGTCGCGTTTTTGAAATTGAAAAGGAATTTCATCAATCAACCCTAAATTTACCGGGAACGGGTAGAAGTTTTCTACATAAATCCCCAACTCGTTTTCATCACCATTACTTAAACGTTCTGGCGAATTCCTACTGGCGAACACACCGTTTTCCGTTCGATAAAGTAAAATCAAATCGGTAATCAGCAACAGCATCAACGCCGAGAAAAAAAACAACGGAATATCGCCCAGCCAACCAAAGAAAAAGGATAGTAAAAACAGTATCACCGAAATCCCTAATCCGAAAAAAAGGCGATTACCCAGAAATAAATCTTTGTAAAACTGCTGATAAAGATTTTTCAAAATACTGTTTTTTATTTAGGTATTAATAGCAAGGACGATAATAATCAATACGCAATAATTTTCCATTTTGAAAAAGTAACAACCAAGAGTCTTTAGATCCTTTTTCAATAGCAATATTTACTGATAAAGTTTTACCAAGATCAACAACATCAAGTTTGGAGCTTGCTTTCACCGAATTAGGAAAATACTTTTTT
>CAZZVO010000090.1:0-13929 GCA_964657505.1 uncultured Mucilaginibacter sp. | reverse complement strand
CGTTTTAGCGAAACTGTTTTGGTTAAAAGTTACGAGGAAATTTATTATAAGATAGCAAAAGTTAAAGAATGAACTTGGTTAAACTTTTGCATCAGTTTAGATTTTTGAGGCTGATCGCTAAAAAGTTGGCGAAGAATTTCACTATTAAACAACGCTTTTATCAAGGTACAATTTGTTTAAATGCTGTTGAACATTCCTGGGCTTGGACGGGCAACAACAAGTATGAAACATTTGACCGCGAGTTTCAGGATGCACTTTACCATGCTTCTTTTACACATGATTTATTGATAGATATTGGTGCTAACATTGGAGTGATGACCATTGGAACTTTGCTGCATAACCCAATTATAAAAGCGATTGCTGTTGACCCTAACACCTTAGCAATTAAACTTTTAAATCAAACGCTGTTGCTTAATAAGTTAACGCATCGTTGCCAGGTTATTAAAGCTGCCGTCGGGATTGAAAACGGGTTTATCGGTTTTGATGAAAGCGGCTCTGTTACCGGGCACATTTCTTCCAAAAGCAAAAAAATCAAACAGCTTAAACTTGCGGAATTTCTAAATCAGAACAACCATCAGCAAAAAACATTGGTTAAAATTGACGTAGAAGGTTACGAAGCGTTGTTGGTTGAGGATTTTAAGGAAATTACGAATATTGCTAATTATACTTTCTTTATCGAAGTTCACGCCTTGGGTTTTAACGGTATCGGAAACCCGGAAAAAGTTTTTTTTGCCATTAAAGAAATTGATGGCGTAATGACTGATTTAAAAGGTGTAAAAATTACAAATCTTTTGTCCGAAATGATCACGCAAATAATCGTAAAGTTTAGTGCTGGCTGATCTTACAGTAGTCATAAACATTGCTGCCGGAGATGCTGCTTACGCCTACTTAACTGTTGGCGCACTGGCAAAAGCACATAGAAAATCGGTAAAGGAAGTTATCCTTATTTTGGATGATACCAAAGCGCAGTATTCCGATTTTTACGATCATCAAAAAAGGTATCAAGAGCCGGACTTTACCGAAAACTTGGAAAAAGTTACGGCGGTTGCCAAAATTTTAAAGCAGGAAGGTTTGGTAGATACCATTATTCCTGTTAGTTTTTATGCTGAAAAAAAACTCAACAAAAAGTATTTTAAAAACCGGGTTAAAGAAACGCACGATTTTAGAGGTGCACCAATTACGGCTTATTTAGTCGGTTTTGCGGCTTGCAAAACGCAATTTTTAGTTCGTTATGATGGTGATGTGCTGCTTCATCAGACAAAATCAGACTGGGTATTTCAAGGCATCGATTTGTTAAAAAACCACGCAGATTGCATGGCTGTTTCTCCCCGCCCGTCGCCTCCAGTCTGCAATCAAAAAGTAGATTTTGATTTTGACCCACAATTTTGGTTCAGTACGCGCTGCACATTGTTTGATCTGTTTAAATTCAATAAAACTATACCTTTTTTAGAAGGAAAATATTTTGTTGAAGTACGATTACGAAAGCTGTTTCGAAAAACATATCCGCCCGCATTTGAAACAATTCTTGGCGAGCGATTGAAAAAATTGGGTTTTAAAAATTACTATTTGCTGAATCAGGGCAGTTGGCTATTACATCCGGAGGAAAAAAACAGTTTATTTATCAAACTGCTGCCAGCGATACTACCGCTGGTTGAACAAGGAAACTACCCAAAAGAACAAGCTGATCATGAAATTTTAGATTTAAACGCCTGGAAACAATTTTTAAAACTAAATTAGGTTGAAAGGAAGTGTAGCAAATCCTGGCGTTGGGCCACATGTAAAACAAACGGTAACAGCTTATCAGGAAAACCAGGTTTTGGATACGTTTTACACCACTTTGTACCATAAACCCAACTCATTTTTCAATCAGTACTTAACCAAATATCTGCCTAAATTCAGCAAGCAAATACAACGCAGGCAGTTAGAAAATATTGAAAGTTCTAATGTAAAGAGCATCAGCAGGTACGAAGTTTTGCGGACATTATCTACCAAAATATCACTTCCAACTATAACAGATTTTATTTGGGAATTGGGGGAACTGGCTTTCGACCAATGGGTTGCAGCACAACTAAATAATCAAATCCAATGGGTTCATGGGTACGAACATTGTTCGCTTGCTACCTTGCGGCGGGCAAAAAACCTTGGGATTAAATCGTTTTATGAACAGCCGAGCCAGCATTTTTCATTTTTTGAACAGATCGTAAGATATCAGCTTAAAAAATACCCGGAACTGAAAAGTTTAGAAACAGCGCTTTTGATCGACCAAAAATCGGAAAGAAGAAACCAACGCCGGGCCCAGGAATTGGCAATTTGCGATTACGTGATTTGCAATTCTACTTTTACGGCAAAAACATTGAAAGATGCGCAAGTTGATCCCAAAAAGATCATTATTGTCCCTTTGGCTTTTCCATATCCTGCGAAATTTATATCCGAAAAGACTGATTCGTCCAAAACTATTTTTTTATATGCTGGAAATCAAAGTTTAAGAAAAGGGACACATTTGCTTTATAAAGCTTGGCAAAATTGCAATTTTAAGCCAAGTGAAGCAGAATTATGGATGGTAGGAAGTAATCAATTGCCATTAAAAATTCGGGCAGGTTTAGGCGATGAGGTAAAATTTATACCTAACATGCTCCAAACTGATTTGCTGCGGATTTTTGAACAAGTCGATGTGTTGGTTTTGCCTACACTTTGTGATGGTTTCGGCATGGTGATCACGGAAGCAATGGCACAAGGACTGCCCGTAATTACGACTTACAACTCCGGCGGGCCAGATATAATTATAGAAGGCAAAAACGGCTTTTTATTAGAAGCCGGAAATGTCGAACAACTTGCAACCAAACTAAAATGGTGCGTAGCAAACAAAAAACGACTGCAAGAAATGGGTGCCAATGCTTTAGAAAAAGCAGCCACGTATCCTTGGGCAAGTTTCAAAAAACAATTGGTCAAAGAAATTACAAGCAGGATTGAGAAATCTAACTAAAATATGTTTGATAACGCCGGGACATTTAACAAGCAATCCCCGTTTGGTAAAAGAAGCTCAAGCATTAATAAAAAATGGTTATGCCGTCCATTTAATCTTTACACAATACGTTGGTTATTTAATCGATTTTGATGCAGTTATTTTAAAAAACAATCCAAATTGGACTTACGACCTCCTCGACCGCACCACAAAAACTAAAGCAATTCGTTTTCAAAATCTGGTTACCAAAACTGTCCACAAAATTTGTCTGATGCTTCTTTTACATGGGAAAAAATCGGATTACATTTTTTCCCATGCCATCAATCAATATTTTTCATGGCAGTTTAAAAAAGCTATCAAAGCAAAAGCCGATCTTAATATCGCCCACAATCTCGCCGCTCTGCCCGTAGCCGTTTTAGCGGCAAAAAAAAATAAAGTTAAATGCGGTTTTGATGGAGAGGATTTCCACCGGAACGAAACCTCAAACAATCCACAAAATCCTGACGTAAGGCTGAAAACTTTTCTGGAAGAAAAATATATTCCTCAAACTGACTATTTAACAGCCAGCAGTTTGCAGATAACTGAGCTTTACCAAAAGGCGTTCCCTTCAAAAAATATCACAACGGTACTTAATACTTTTCCGGTGGTAAAAGAAGTATCGTTACCTGTTGCAAAGGAAAACGCGCCGCTAAAACTGTTCTGGTTTTCGCAAACAATTGGCTTAAACCGCGGCCTGCAGGACGTATTATCGGCGATCAAAATCTTGGAATACGAACGGATCGAACTGCATTTATTAGGTTTTTTAGCTGATCAAACTAAAAATCAATTGGATAAAATGGTTGACAATTTACAGTTTGAAAAGAAACCTGAAATTGTTTTCTACCAACAAATCAACCCAGAACAATTGCCCATTTTTGCTGCCCAATTTGATATTGGCCTAGCTTTGGAACCTGGTTTTTGCCTGAATAACGACGTTGCACTCAGCAATAAAATTTTTACTTATTTACAAGCTGGTTTGGCTGTGGCAGCGAGCGACACGACTGCTCAAAAACAGTTCATTTTAGAAAATCCGGAGCTTGGTTTTTGTTATGAAAAAGGGAACGCGCCACAATTGGCATCGATTTTAAAAAGATTTGTCGAGGAGCCGGAATTATTGTTGAAAACGAAACAAGCTTCTTTTAATGCCTCCAGGAAAAACCTAAATTGGGAAACCGAAAGCAAGAAGTTTTTAAAAGTGGTGGAAGATACACTGGCTAAATGAAACGCGTTTTGATCATTTCGCCTTATTTTCCACCTTCCAATTCGGCTGATAGTCAGCGTGTAAGAATGAGTTTAGCCTATTTTAAAGATTTCGGTTGGGAAGCAGAAGTGGTTTGCGTGGAAGGAAAATATTCGGAAATGCCAAAAGATGATTTGCTGCTGCAAAGTATTCCTGCGGATATCATCATCCATCAAGTTAAAGCTTTTTCTAAAAAATGGATTTCCAAATTTGGCCTGGGAAGTTTGGCGTTGCGCTCGCTTTGGTTTTATCGAAAGAAAGTAATGCTTCTTTTACAAGCAAAAAAATATCATCTGATTTATTTTTCAACAACAGAATTTCCGGTTTGTATTTTGGGCACTTATTGGAAAAAACGTTTTAACATCCCTTTTGTAATTGATGTTCAAGATGCCTGGCATTCAGCATATTATCAAAATAAACCTAAGAAAGAACGGCCGAAAAAATATTGGTTTTCGTACCGTTTACATAAATATTTAGAACCTGTAGCAATGAAAAGTTGTGATGGTTTGATCAGCGTTTCTGCGGATTACATCAACACTTTGCATCAACGTTATCAGCAAATCAAAAAAAAACCTTCAGCCATAATTCCTTTTGGTGCTTTTGAAAAAGATTTTGAAATAGCGGAAAAGAATCTTTCAAAATGCCTTCCCGCTATTCAATTCAACCCAAAAAAGTTTAATATAGTTTATGTCGGCCGCGGTGGTTCGGACATGAAAACGGCTGTAGAACTTATTTTTAATGCGCTAAAAGAAGCATGGCAGGAAAACCCGGAACTACTTGGTAAACTTCATTTTTATTTTATCGGCACCAGTTACGCACCTAAAGAATTGGCAAAACCAACTATTTTTCCGCTTGCACAACAATTTGGATTGGAAAATCAGGTGACCGAAATTACCGATCGAATTGGTTTTTACAGCACCCTAAATACTTTGCTTGCTGCCGATGCATTGTTCATCCCCGGTTCGGATGATCCGCAATATACGGCTTCAAAAATTTATCCTTATTTGCTGGCACAAAAACCTTTGCTGGCTATTTTCCACCAAAATAGTTCTGCTGCTCAGATCATCAGGACTTGTTCTCCGGAAAGTGTTGTTGTAACTTTTCCACCAGAAAAAAATCACGCGCAGCTTCAAATTAGAAAAATATTAAACCAATGGGCAAGTTTTTCTACAACTAAAAATGTGCTTGATCGTAAAATATTTGAAGAATTTACAGCAAAGCAAATGACGCGCAAACAAGTAGTCCTTTTTGAAGCGGTAGTTGGCGGATGAAGAAACTTGCCATCATCACAACACACCCAATTCAATATTATGCACCGCTTTTTAAACTGTTGCATCAGCAGAAAAAATTGCAAATTAAAGTTTTTTATACTTGGGGAGATGCCAGTTTAAACCAATTCGACCCTGGTTTTGGCAAAAGCATCAATTGGGATATTCCGTTGTTAGAAGGTTATGATTTTCAGTTTGAAAAAAACACTTCTAAAAAACCTGGATCTCATAGTTTTTGGGGAATTAAAAACCCTGATCTCAGCAAAAACATAAAAGCCTGGCAGGCAGATGCTTTACTGGTTTTTGGCTGGGCTTACCAAAGTCATTTGCAGGCTTTAATTTACTTCAAGAATAAAATTCCTGTTTTTTTCCGTGGAGATTCTACGCTGCTTAATAAAAAAAATAGTGCTGAAAACAGCATCAAAACTTTTTTACTGAAGTTGATTTACAGTCGTGTTGACCATGCTTTTTATGTCGGCACCAACAATAAAGCTTATTTTAAAAATTACGGTTTGCAGGAAAAGCAATTGACTTTTGCACCACATGCAGTTGACAATGAAAGATTTGTAAAAGACCGTTCGATAGAAGCGGCAGCACTTCGGAGCAAACTTGAAATTAGTCCGGAAGAAATTATAATACTTTTTGCCGGAAAATTGGAACCTGTAAAAAATGCAAGCTTACTCTTGGAAGCTTTTGAAAAGTTGGATCAACAAAATACACATTTACTTTTTGTTGGGAATGGGCCTTTGGAAAAAGAACTGAAAGCAAAAAAAAGCATGCTAAAAACAGCATTGCGGGTTCATTTCCTGGATTTTCAAAATCAATCTGCCATGCCTTTTATTTATCAAACTTGCGATTTGTTTTGTCTTCCATCAAAAAGCGAAACTTGGGGATTGGCCGTGAACGAAGCGATGGCTTGCAGAAAAGCAATTTTAGTTTCTGATCAGGTTGGCTGCGCTGTTGATTTGGTTTTGGAAGGAAAAAACGGGGCAATTTTTCAGTCTGAAAATGTGGCAGATTTAGTTGAAAAACTTAGAATTTTATGTCAGCATAAATCTTTGTTGGAGAATTACGGACGAGTTTCTTCAGCAATTATTAAAAACTGGAATTTTGGAATCGTAGTGGAAACGATGCAGGAAATAATATTGAATTATGCCAAATAATATCCGCATAGAAAGATTTTTTATGCTTTACCTTCCCTGGATACTTGCCTGGCTTTTAAGCTCTTATCCTTCATATTCCTACTTTGTTGCCTGGCTCGGTTCGTTCTTCATTTTTTCTATCACGATGACGGGTTGGGTTAAACCGATACCAAATGACCGAACTTTGGGCGAACAATTAATGCGTCCATTATTCTTAACGCAACTGATTTTTGCCGGTTATATGTGTTGCTCCACCATATTCTATTATATGGATACTTTGGGTTATGATAATTTCCATTTGCTAAACCAGTTTGTAAAACCAGATCAGCAAAAAATCAGGATCATTGCAGAATGCCAGCGTTATTATTGCCTTGGCCATGCAGCTTTTGTTTCCGGTATGTTGATTTTCATGAATTATCCGGTTAAAAAACAGTACCGTTTACAAAATCAAAACCTGGAAGACCTGCTGCTTTACATGGCCATTATTGCTGTTCCAATTCCTTTTTTGTTTGCTGCCATTCCTGGTTTAGAGCAATTTTCGACACAATCTAGTGCTTTGAGTTTCATTGCTGCAACGCTGGCTTTAGCTTTTGCCATCCCTCAACGTAAAATTCCGAACATACTTATTTCTGGTTCACTCTTCATTTTTAATTTCTACAAATCATTTTTATCGGGCTACAAAGAACCTGTTATCGTTGGCTTGCTGGTGCTTGCCATTTTTCTTTACCCGCTTTATAAACGGACTGTAACTTTAATTTTTGTGCCGTTATTATTGCTTGTTTTTATGGTTTTGCCTACTTATAATCAAGTATTTAGGCAAAACGCCTGGTCGGGCGACCTCTCTGCCGAAGCCGCTTCAAAAGTTGCTTTAGATGCTGCTTTAAATGATTCCCAAAGCGCAGGCAGCAGCAATTGGGACTTTCTGGTTTTCAGGTTAAGCGAAATCGACATGTTCATCAAATACACGCAAACCACACCAAAATACGTTCAATTTTATGGGATGCAAATGATTAGGCAGTCCTTTCAATCTTTAATTCCACGTGCTTTTTGGCGGGGAAAACCAAACACGGAAGATATGATTATGCAACGCGTTTTTAATGCTGGGATTGCCGCTAAAGGGATGAATGTTTCTGCCAAACCCGCATTGATTGCAGATGCTTATTTATTTAAAGGAGGCGTTGGCATTTTCCTTATTTTATTTCTATATGGTGCTGTGGCACAACTAATTGCCTTAAAAGCTGAAAGCTTATTTGGCGGATATGTTTTAGGCACAGCCTTAATTTATTCGGGTTTGTTCCAAATGTTTTGGCGCGGTTTGAGTTTTGAATTTTTGCTCAATTCCATTTTTTGGAGTTACATCAGCATGCTGCTCATCGCCCGTTTTTTGTTCTCCATCCGCATCTTAAAAATTGCTGATTGAAAATTATCCAGGTTACTGCTTCCTACAAACCGGCATTTGTTTATGGCGGGCCAACAATGTCGGTATCCAAACTAAGCGAAGAACTGGTGAAAGCCGGGTTAAACGTAGAAGTTTTTACAACTTTGGCCAATGGCAAAACAGAACTTGCGTTTCCCGCGGGAAGATTAACTTGGATTGAGAAAGTACCTGTTTGGTTCTTTAAAAGGTTAACCAAAGATCATTCTCATTTTTCACCAGCCTTGTTCAAACATCTTTTTAAAACTATAAAAAATACAAACGAACCTTTAATTATTCATATCCACGCCTGGTGGAATTTGATTTCTATAGTTTCATGTTGGATTGCACAATTTAAAAAAATACCAGTCGTTTTATCGCCGAGAGGAACTTTGAGCAATTATTCTTTCCATAATAAAAACAACTTCATCAAAAAGTGGATACATTTTTTAGCTGGTGAAAAATTACTTTCCAATTGTTCTTTCCATGTTACAAGTGAACAGGAGAAAAAAGACGTTGTTGAACTGGTCAATCCAAAACATATAAAAGTAATTCCGAACTTTATTTATCTTCCGGAATTTCTTAATCTAACTTTAAGAAATAAAAATACAATTTTGAAACTTTTATTTTTATCGAGGATAGAAGCTAAGAAAGGATTGGAAATTTTATTGGAAGCTTTAGATGGAATTGATATCCAATATAAACTAACAATTGCAGGAAGCGGCGAATTGGAATATATCAATTCCCTCCAAAAAATAGTGCATAAAAGAAGCATGGACGATTTTGTAACTTGGATTGGTTTCCAAAGTAACGAAACTAAGTTTGACGTTTTGCAGGATCACGATTTATTAGTTTTACCTTCTTATAATGAAAACTTTGGCAATGTAATCATTGAATCTTTAGCTGTTGGGACAGCAGTTTTAATTAGCGAACAAGTTGGTTTAGCTGATTATGTACTTGCTAAAAATTCAGGTTGGGTTTCTATTAATCAACCTAAGAATCTTCGGGAACAATTGATCAAAATAAACCAGAACAGGCAATGGTTGGATAAAATCCGTTTACAATCTCCACAACAAATAAGGCAGGATTTTACGGAAGAGCATTTAGTTAAACAATACATCGATCTATATCAGGAAATAGTTTAATGATTGACTATCGAGATTATGGTTTCCCAAATGCAGCTTGCAGCCATGCGCATCAATACTTACTTCCTGCGTTATTGCCCATGTTGCAAAAACAGAATAAAATATTAGATTTAGGTTGCGGCAACGGCGCACTAACCATACAATTGATTAAACTTGGATTTGATATTTATGGAATTGATGCTTCTACCGAAGGAATTGAAATTGCAAAAAAGAGCTATCCGAAAAGATTTTTTTTACAGGATCTATCTTTAGGAAAACTTCCAATAGAATTGGACGATACTTCTTTTAGCACAATAATTTCTACAGAAGTAATTGAACATTTATATAACCCGAAAGCTTTTATCCAATTTTGCAAACAAGTTTTATCCAAGTCAAAACATGGTGAATTGATTGTATCAACACCGTATCATGGTTATTGGAAAAATTTAACACTTGCATTATTTAACAAATGGGACGCTCATCTTGATCCGTTTTGGATTGGCGGACACATCAAATTCTGGTCGCGCGAAACATTAAGTAAGTTACTTGTAAGCGAAGGTTTTGAAATTTTAAAATTCAAAGGTTGCGGTCGTTTTCCCTTTTTCTGGAAATCTATGCTGATCAAAGCACGTTTAAAATGAAGGCGTTTTCTTTCATCATTTTAACTTTTAACGAAGAAATTCATTTACCACGATTGCTGCAATCGATCCAAAGTTTAGATGCACCAATTTTTGTTTTAGATTCTGGCAGCACCGATAAAACATTAGAAATTTGTAAAGAATATCAGGTAAAAACCGCATCTCACCCATTCGAAAACCATCCGAAACAGTGGGATTTTGCATTGAAACATTTCGATATTCAAACTAATTGGGTGATTTGTTTGGATGCTGATCAGCAAGTTTCGACCGAACTTCTTTTACACTTGCAGAATTTTGATGAACAACAATTTGCAAATGTAAATGGCATTTACTTCAACCGTAAAAATTATTTTAAAGGCCGTTGGATCAAACATGGCGGTTATTATCCATTTTATTTGCTTAAAATGTTTCGTTATGGAATTGGATTTTCTGATCTGAACGAAAATATGGATCACCGTTTTATCGTTCCCGGCAAAACCGAAATTTGGAAAAACGGACATTTACTGGAAGAAAATTTGAAGGAAAACCAAATCAGTTTTTGGATCGATAAACATAACCGTTACAGCGATTTGTTGGCGCAGGAAGAAGTAGAACGCTTGCAAAAATTTCGGCAGCAAACTTTAAAACCAAAGTTTGGAGGCACGCCTGACGAACGTACGGCGTTGTTAAAAAACATTTGGTGGAAACTGCCAAGATACTGGCGGCCAGCAATATACTTCTTTTATCGGATGATTTTTCAACTTGGTTTTTTGGATGGAAAAACGGGAATTGTCTTTCACTTTTTGCAAGGGTTTTGGTTTAGGTTGATGGTCGACGTAAAAATTGATGAATTGTTGCAGCAAGAGAAAATCAGCAAAACTGCAGCTCAAATTCCATACAAAAAACCTGAATTATATTTCGCCATCCGGCTTATCTTGTTGTTCGGCTTTTTCTACGGCTTCAATTTATTTTACAACGGATTAATGTTTCCCGGCGGAAATTATAATGCTTTTTTAGCGCGCCATTTTAATTACATACAAGGTTTACGCAACATTTTACTACATGCAAGTTCCACAAGTTTGCAGTTTCTGGGTTATCAAACTAAAATCAATAGTTATTCGCTGATGGTTGTTGGTCGCGGTAAAATTAACCTGGCTTATGATTGTTTAGGATTGGGCGTGATGAGTTTTTTGACCGCTTTTGTGGTCGTTTATCCATCCAATTTAAAAGCAAAATTGTTGTTGTTATTTGCCGGGATTTTCGGATTCCAACTACTTAACATTTTACGTTTTATGTTACTTGTAGTGTATGGAAAAGGTGAAAATATTTATCAAATAAATCATCATACTGTTTTTAATTGGATAATTTATGTGTTGATTACAATTACAATTTATTTTTGGATTGAAAAAAGTACGGTAAAAGAAGCATTACATTGAACAACGGTAAAACCAATTTATCAACTTATAACAGCCAACATTACAACCACGGGGCGAACTGGTTAAAAAGGATTCTTTGGTTTTACATCAGCACTTTCATTTTCAAAACTTCCCTCTTCCCAATCTCTACTTTTAAGGTTTTATTGTTGAAGTTGTTTGGGGCAAAAATGGGAAAAGGGATTGTATTGCGACATAACGTCAACATCAAATCGCCTTGGTTTTTAATTGTAGGTGATTATACTTGGATTGGCGAAGGTGTTTGGATTGATAACCTCGTTCCGGTAAAAATTGGTTCGCATGTTTGTTTGTCGCAAGGTGCAATGTTGCAAACCGGAAACCATGATTTTTCTAAGTCAACTTTCGATTTAATTACTGGCGAAATTGTTTTGGAAGATGGCGTTTGGATTGGCGCCAAAGCCTTGGTTTGTCCGAATGTTATTGCTGCTGAACACGCCGTTTTAACTGCCGGAAGTGTTGCTACAAAAAATATGGAAGCTTACTTTGTTTACCAGGGAAATCCCGCGGTGAAAGTTAAAAAACGGGAAATTGATTTGATGATTTTTAGTCGATAAAAGAAGCATTCAGTTGTCATTCTGAACTTGTTTCAGAATCTCTCGTGCAAAGTTGTAACCTTGCTTGTGGGATGCCGAAACGAGTTCGGCGTGACAAAATCCCAAAAAAGCGATGAATTTTAGTTTATAAAAGAAGTACTCGGTTATCATTCTGAACTTGATTTATAATCTCTCTTGCAAAGTCGTAACCTTTCTTGTGGGATGCCGAAACAAATTTGGCATGACAAAATTCCAAAAAAGCGATGATTTTTAGTCGATAAAAAAAGTATGTTACGCGTTAATTGCCCGCCACAATAAATCCTTCAATTCTACCAAACCCTTTTGCTGAACAGATGAAATAAATACTGCCGGAATATCTGTTGGCAACGTTTCTTTCATTTCCGTTTGCAATTCTTCATCTAAAAGATCGGCTTTGGTAACGGCGAGAACGCGTGGCTTTTGCATCAACTCCGGGTTATATAATTCTAATTCATTCAACAAAATTTCGTATTCTTCAGTTAAAGAGCGGTTTGTATCGGCCGAGATCATAAAAAGCAAAACTGAATTGCGTTCAATGTGCCGCAAAAAGCGAAAACCTAAACCTTTTCCGGCAGAAGCACCTTCAATAATTCCCGGAATATCGGCCATCACAAACGATTTGTTATCGCGATAAGCTACGATCCCTAAATTTGGAACCAAAGTAGTGAAAGCATAATCGGCAATTTCCGGTTTGGCCGCACTAACTACTGATAATAAAGTCGATTTTCCGGCATTTGGGAAACCTACCAAACCTACATCGGCCAACACTTTTAGTTCCAGCACATTCCAATCTTCTTTCCCCGGCTCGCCTGGTTGCGCAAAACGCGGTGTTTGCTGTGTGGCCGATTTAAAATGCCAATTGCCTAATCCACCGCGACCACCTTCAGTTAAAATTTTGGTTTCGCCATCTTTAGTGATTTCGAATAAAGTTTCACCTGTTTCGGCGTTTTTGGCAATAGTTCCCAAAGGCACTTCCAGAATTTCATCTTTCCCACTTTTCCCGGTACTTGTTGAACTTCCGCCCGAATCCCCATTTTCTGCAATTACATGTTTTCGAAATTTAAGGTGAAGCATGGTCCATAATTGCGCGTTTCCTTTTACAATTACATGTCCGCCACGGCCGCCATCTCCACCATCCGGTCCGCCAGTCGCCGTATGTTTATCACGATGCAAATGTGAAGAACCCGCGCCTCCATGACCAGAACGGCAACAAATTTTTACGTAATCAACAAAATTAGAGCCTTGGGACATTTTTTGGGAGGGGTGGAAAAAGTTAATAGTTAGTAGATTATGGTTGATGGTTATGGCTGATTGCTGAGGTCTGATAGCTGATCGCTCTAACCTCCTACCTCACACCTCCAACCCATCAACTACTTTACGCAAATCAGCAAAAATAGTGTCAATCTTGCCGATGCCGTTTACTTTATCTAATTTACCTTGTGCTTGATAATAAGGCAAAACCAGTATTGTTTTTGTGAAATATTCGTCGATGCGTTTTGATAGTTTATCGGCATCATCGTCTGGCCGGTTGGTTTGCTTTCTGCGTTCTGCTATGCGGTGGGTTAATTCTTCCTGCGTTACATCTAAAGCGATAACGGCTGTAATTTTTTCGTTTTTGCCCGCTAAAAAAGTGTCTAAGGCTTCTGCTTGCGGCACAGTACGCGGAAATCCGTCGAAAATAAAACCTTTTGCATTTAGATTTTGCTTCACTTCTTCTTCCAGCATGGCAATCGTAATATCGTCTGGCACCAATTTGCCATCAGCCAACAACTGACTAACTTTTTGGCCTAACGCTGTTTGATTTTTAATATGTGCCCGAAAAATATCGCCGGTAGAAATATGCACCAACTGGTAATGATCGATCAATTTTTGGGATTGTGTGCCTTTGCCAGCACCCGGAGGGCCAAACAATACTAAATTAAGCATGCTGTTTTAAATTTAAAAAGCCTTCCAGGCGGATAACCAGAAAGGCTTAGTATGGTGCACTTGTAGGGATTCGAACCCCAAACCTTCTCATCCGTAGTGAGATGCTCTATCCAATTGAGCTACAAGTGCTTTTTCTAACGGACTGCAAAAATAGAATATCTTTTTAATCCG
>CAZZVO010000089.1:6027-14035 GCA_964657505.1 uncultured Mucilaginibacter sp. | reverse complement strand
TCCCTTCGTACCAATCCATATTTTCAGATTCGTTCACCACGTTATCACCTTTTAAAGAAGAAATCGGGATGAACGTAATATTTTGTTTGAAATTGGGGAAACCTTGCGTAAATTTTAGGAATGCTTCTTTTATCGCATCAAATTTATCCTGCTGAAAATCCACCAAATCCATCTTATTAATAGCTACTACAATCTCTGGGATTTGCAGCAAATTGGCGATAAAAAAATGGCGTTGTGTTTGCTCGATCACACCTTTTCGCGCATCAATCAGAATAATAGAAAGCCGGGAATTGGATGCACCGGTAACCATATTCCGCGTATATTCCACGTGTCCGGGCGTATCAGCAATAATAAATTTGCGGTTGGCCGTGGCAAAATAAATATGCGCCACATCAATGGTGATGCCTTGCTCGCGCTCGGCACTTAAACCATCAGTTAGTAACGAGAGATCCAAGTAATCGAAGCCTTTGCGTTTGCTGGCGGCTTCTACCGCTTCCAACTGGTCTTCTGTTAGCGAGCCGGTATCGTACAACAACCTGCCGATGAGTGTGCTTTTGCCATCATCTACACTACCCGCGGTTGAGAATTTTAAAAGTTCCATGTTAATTTTTTGGTGATAAAAACAGTATCGATTTCGTTGAATGCTATTTTTATAGATGTTTTTTAAGTAAAGAAGGACAGACTTTTAACCCTCTTCTTAAGATAAAATATTATACGAGTTAGAACTAAGATTATTTTTATATACGTGATTTTCCATTATGAATTAAAATTATTCCAACTATAATAGTGGGAAGCCAAAGAAAAAAAGAATATTTCCCAGCTTCGGATATAAATTCACTCAATCCAGAACCTAGCCAAGTAAAGACTGTTACAGCTAAAAAAAACATACCTAATCCTAATATGAGTAGGACTATTCCAATTGTTCTGATTGATGTCATTCAAAAATGAGTAAGATATCCCAATTTAAGGAATTAGGTAAAAAAGAATTGACTTTTCGTATCATAACTTTATTCCGTTTGATAAATAGCTATCATATGAATGGAAAAGCGTAATGGAAACCTTTTGCCGTTTACCTTTCATCCCTTCGCCTTTAACCTTTCCCTAAAAATATCCTGCTAATTTCCTCTTCTCCATCGCAGCTTCAGAACGTTTATCATCCATACGCGCTCCCCGCTCTGAAATTCGGGAAGATTTAATTTCTGAAATAATATCATCCAAAGTTCCGGCGGTTGAAGAAACGGCTGCCGTACAAGTCATATCGCCAACGGTACGAAATCTTACATCTTTTGTGGAGATTTCTTCGCCATCCATATTCAAAAATTCTGAATACGGAAAAAGCTGTCCATCTCTAACTAAAACTTCGCGTGGATGCGTAAAATAAATGCTTGGTAAATCCAGTTTTTCCTGTTTGATGTAGTTCCAAACATCCAATTCCGTCCAGTTGCTGATCGGGAAACAACGCACGTTTTCGCCATAATTGATCATGCCGTTCAAATGTCCCCACAATTCCGGCCGCTGGCGTTTTGGTTCCCAGGAACCAAACTCATCACGAACGGAAAAAATACGTTCTTTGGCGCGTGCTTTTTCCTCGTCGCGGCGCGCACCGCCGATGCAGGCATCAAATTTAAATTCTTCAATCGTATCTAAAAGTGTTACTGTTTGCAAGCTGTTTCTGCTGGCATATTTCCCGGTTTCTTCGGTTGCTTTTTTCTGGTTGATGCTATCCTGAACGTAACGAACGATTAATTGCGCACCAATTTTTTCGACCAACTGATCACGAAATTCTATCGTTTCCGGGAAATTATGTCCGGTATCAATATGAACCAAAGGGAACGGAAATTTTGCCGGATAAAAAGCTTTACGCGCCAAATGAACCAGCGTAATCGAGTCTTTTCCGCCCGAAAATAACAAAGCTGGCCGTTCAAACTGCGCCGCCACTTCGCGCATAATATAAATGGATTCTTCTTCCAGTTCTTTTAAATGATTGGAACTCATGTAGGTAGATCGTTTTGTGTTAATTCCGGATCGGTAATATCGGCTAAAACTTTGGTTTGGTGCAAGCCGCATTCTTTTTTCGAATCTTCCCACCACCAACGTCCAGCGCGCGCATCTTCGCCAAACTGAACAGCGCGAGTGCAAGGCGCGCAGCCGATACTTAAAAATCCCTGATCGTGTAATTTATTGTAAGGTGTATGGTTTTGGTGGATAAAATCGGCTACATCTTGATCGCTCCAATGCAGCAGCGGATTAAATTTGATGAGCTGAAAAGCTTCATCCCACTCAAACATATTGAAATTTTGCCGATTGGCAGATTGCGCCGCACGAACGCCGGTAACCCAAATTAAAACGCCTTTTAATGCTCGTTTTAACGGCTCAATTTTGCGGATGCGGCAGCATTCTTTGCGGTTATCAACCGACAAATACATGCTGTTGATGCCGCGTTCGTTTACAAAGTTTTGAATTTCTAAAGCATCAGGATAAAACGGATCAATATTCAGATCGAACACGTTTGCCGTAGTTTGCCAAACTTCATACGTTTCGTTAAATAGGCGGCCGGTATCCAAAGTAAAAACCTTTAGCGGGATTTTATTTTTGCCGATGACATGCGTAATCACTTGATCTTCCATCCCGAAAGAAGTTGAAAAAGCAACTTCGCCCGGAAAAAGTACAGCAATACGTTGCAATGCTTCTTTTAGCGGTATATTTTTAAATTCTTCTTCCAGTTGCAGGAGTTTGTTTTGAACTTCTGTCATATACTCTATGGATTTTGTGGGATAACTTCTCCCGCTATTTGCCAATCGATTTGTGTCGCTTTCATCAGGATAAACGGCTGAAAAAAGTTAAACAATGGTTACCGCCAACATTGGCCGGCATGCAAAAAAGGATGGTAAAAACAATTCTTTTCATCTTTCAATTTATAGTCCTCCTTGCGGAGCAGGATTTGGCACCTTGCCTCAAAATTAAGCGGGTTGCCAGAGGGTTACGGAGCCTGATCTCTTACCTCTTCTGTATAAACCAAACTATTTTAGCGTGGAGTGCTGCAAATATAGGCTTTTTAAGGTTTGTGGCAAGTGATGAAGTTTGAAGAGAAAGTAAAATTTAAGAAGTATTATAATGATAAATTTTATATCTTACTTTAGATAAATTATCAAATTGCTATGCACAAAAGCTTACGTTTCATTTCTTTTCTGCTGATCTTGATCAGCAGCAGTTCTTACACAAAACCTGTAAATGTTAAAAAAGACCAAGTAAATGGTTTTGTAATCAATGGAACAGTAACAGGTTTTAAGGATCATACTTGGATTTATTTGGAAGATGGATCGAACAAAAATCTCATTAAAACGGATTCAGCTTTAATAATTGCTGGTAAATTTCAATTTAAAGGTAAACTCTCAATAAAAACTATCCACGTTATATTGCAAACCAAAAACCCTTCAGATTATATATTTTTTTGGCTTGAAAATTCAATCATTTCCTTCAAGGCAGAAAAAGGACATTTTGAACAAGCGACAATCAATGGTTCAAAAACTCAATTAGATGAAAGAAAATTAAACACTTTAATTCAGCCGTTAAGAAATGCCGAAGACAGTATAAGTAAACTTAGAAGAATCGAAAAATCAGAAATTAGAAAAGCTGATCTGAAAAAAGAATTGGAAGTATTAAATTCTCAAGAAGAAGAGGTATATAAATTATTTATAAAAAACAATCCTAATTCTATCATCAGTGCTTCTGATTTAAGTATTTATGCCACTACTTGGGGAAAAGCAGTTGTAATTCCATTATACTCCAACTTCTCGAAAGAAATTAAGAATTCGCCCTATGGAAAAGACATTGCAGCTTATTTAAAGTTGAATAAAGGTTTAAAAATTGGTGACCATTATGCTGATTTTGTTCAGCAAAACTTATCTGGAAAAATGATTAAATTTTCAGATTATGCAGGAAAACTTATTTTGCTTGAATTTTGGGGTTCCTGGTGCGCCCCTTGCAGAGAAGGAAATCCTGAACTGGTTAAGACTTATAATAAATTTAAAGAAAAAGGTTTTGAAGTTTTTGGCGTAGCAGCGGATAGTGAAAAAACCGAATGGTTGCAAGCAATTGCACAAGATAAATTGTCATGGCCACAAGTTTGCGACTTAAAAGGTGCTAAGAACGATGCGGTACTTATTTACGGCATTAACAAATTCCCAAGTAATTTTTTGATTGACGAAAAGGGAATTATTATCGCCCAGGATTTACGCGGAGAAGATTTACAAAAAAAATTGGTGGAATTGTTAAAATAGATGTTTGCCATGATCTATAAACTATCGCCAATCAACAGTTAACCCTTCCCCAATTCCCCCAAAATCGCCCGCTCCAATTCATTCGGATGCAGCGAACCGATAATATAAACCAAACCATCGCGATCTGTTAAATGTACTGCGCAATTGCCGCCGGTGTAAAAACGGATCGTGCCTCTTTTATGCAGATTATAAACCGGGTTATTTAGGATATACCGACTGTAAGATTTCTGTTCCACATGCGTAATGCTGTTCAAATCTATTTTTACTAATTGCGTGGTCCACAAACCATCAATCAGCACACTTTTATTGACCACACGGATGCGAAAATGCAGCATAAAACCCATTATGATGGAAATAACCAAAATGCCAAAACCAACAACCAGCAGCAAATCGCCGTTGCGCTCGCGCTCGAAAGTGAAAAAATAAATGGCAAAACAAAGGATGGCCAAAGCCAAGCGGATAGTGATTGGGATAAATTCACGGCCAAGGTATTGCTTTTCTATAAAAGCCGGTTTTGTACTCATATTGTTAGGTTGAACAATTCGAAGATAACAACTTTTTTGGTGGATGCGCTTACTTTATAGCGGTCGTCCAGCCGGAAACCGCCAATCCAAATAATTTCCCTGTTACCATTTACCAGCAGCGGAATGTTGGGTTTTTGATGTAAAGGCACTTTTTGTTGGACGAAAAAATCGCTTAATTTCTGTTTGTGTGGCATCCCCAGCGGGAAGAAATAATCGCCTGTTTGCCAGTTGCGGATTGATAAAGGGAAAATGAGTTTTTTGGCATCAACAGAAGTTGCCATCGGGTTATTTTTTACGATCAAAGGCGAATCATCATGCAAAAGCTTCAATTTAAAATCTCGAAAACAGACTTCATTTTGATTTTCCAGGATTTCCACAATCTCCGATACCCGCTCTTTTCTTTCATGAATAATGATTTCTTCCCGATCCAAAACTAATTGATGCGAAGGCGATTCGAAGATTTTTCCAGAATGTTTTTCTAAGGAATTAATCAAATCATCCACTACCTGTCCGCTGAAATTGAATTCTCGCAGCAAACCAAAAAGTAATAATTTTTGCGGATGAAGTTGTTGTATATCAGCAATTTTAATCCGCAATTCATTTTTTAGGTGGATAAAAACAGCATCGCGCAAAACTTGCAAATCCTTTTCCAGCAAAGCTTCTAATTGCCTAAAATGTTCCAGGTTTTGGTCGAATGTTTTTTCGAGGTTTGGGTTGATTTCTTTCAGCTTTGGCACAACTTCCAGGCGGATTTTATTGCGTGCATATTTTACGGAAGTGTTCGAGCTATCTTCCACAAAATCGAGTTTTTCTTCGGCACAAATCTCGTCTATATTTTCCCTCGATAAAAACAGCATCGGCCTAACTAATTTTCCGTTTTTTGGTAAAATCCCATGCATTCCGGCAATTCCTGTCCCGCGAGTTAAGTTGAGTAAAATGGTTTCTATCGAATCATTCTGGTGCTGCGCCAAAGCAATTACATCGAAGTGATGTTGGGCACGGATTTCTTCAAACCAATTGTAACGTAACTCGCGCGCGGCCATTTGGATTGAAATACTGTTTTTATCGGCATAAATCTTAGTGTTAAATTCTGTTAAAAAAAACGGGACTTGCAAACGTTCGGCTAAATTTGAAGTAAAGTCTTGGTCGCGTTGCGATTCTTCTCCGCGAAGCAAAAAATTACAATGTGCCATAGCAAAATTAAAGCCCGAACTTTTTAACAGGTGCGCCAGTAAAACAGAATCTTTGCCGCCGCTAACGGCAGCGAGCACCAATTTTTGTGGCGTAAAAAGAGTATGCATTTCTGCAAATTCCAGAAATTGTTTTACGGGCAGCATCAGGCCAAATTTAAATGATTTAATAAAGGCCAAAAAAATTAATTTTGTACCGTGCATAAATTATTGATCACGTTTTGTTTACTGCTACTTTCGGTTTGTGCAGTAGCGCAGAAAAAACCGACTAAAGTTACACTGGTTTCTTCAGAAAGAACTGTATTGCAGAAAGTTAACGGTGTAGAAATTGTAAAAGTTTACCGAGGCACGTTTTTACACGAAAACACAACTTTACAATCAGACAGTGCTTATTTTTACAAAGAAAGAAATGCTTTTGATGCTTTTGGCCACGTAGTAATCCACCAAGCTGATACGTTAAACATTTACTCCGACCTGCTGAACTACAGCGGAAATACGCATGTTGCCATTTTAACCAATCATGTGGTTTTGGTGGATAAAGATGCCACGTTAACCACAGATCACCTCAATTACAACACCCAAACCCGTTACGGCACTTATGTAGAAGGTGGAAAACTCACCCAAAACGAAAACACGCTGGTCAGTAAAAACGGTTATTATTTTGCTTTTTCGCGCGATTCGTACTTTCGGTATGATGTAGTTTTAACGGGAAAAGATGCGATTGTTAAGTCGGACACGATGCGTTATAATTCCAATTCCAAGATCGCTTACTTTTACGGCCCAACCCACATCTACCAAAAAACGGATACACTTTACACCGAATTTGGCACCTACAATACCACCACCAGGCAGGCTTTGGGCACCAAAAACAACCGCTATCAGCAAAGATCAAAAACTTTGGTTGGCGATACTTTATTTTTTGATGATATGACTGGATTTGGCCGCGCCAACCATCATATTATTTTTAACGATACCGAGCAAAAAATAAACCTGCGCGGCGATTTGGCCAATTATTACAAAAAACAGGAACGGACGGTGGTTACCAAAAATGCTTACGTGATTTTTGTGACTGAGCAGCGCGATTCAGTAAACCGCGATTCGGTGAAACATCCGGAAAAGTATGTTGTAAAAAAAGCATCAACTAAACCTTCCGAAACAGCTTCTGCTAAAAAAAGTACGGTAAAAACAGCACCGCCAGTTACAAAACCAAAACCTCCTGCAATGGCTGTTGCCGAAAAACTCCGGAAGCCTTTGGTGAAAGACACGATGATTGTTAGAAGGGATTCGGTTTACCTTACTGCAGATACTTTGGATACGCAAATCATCACTTTCAAAACATTAAAAAACCGGCAGGAACAGATGCGGCTGGCTGGTTTGCGCGATACATCAGCCAAAGCCCGAAGAAGGCCGAAACCAAAAATAAAAGGTAAAAACGAACTGGAAGCGTTACAAGTTGGTTTAACAAACCTGGTTGACACCACTTACCGCCACCGGGAATTTTTTGGGAAGGTGATCGAACCAATTGCAGAAAAAAAAGTTGCGCCCGACACCGCTTTGTTGCGCAAAATAAAACTGGCCCGGCAGGATTCGGTTCGGAAAGCGATGGAAAAAGACCCGGTTTATGCCAGTCGAAAAGTGATGTTGAGCGATACTGCGCGTGTCCGCATTATCAATGCCTGGCCGCATGCTAAAATCTTCAAGTCTGACTTACAAGCCGTTGCCGATTCCATCACTTTTGCCAACAGCGATTCGCTGGTTCGGATGTATGTTAAACCGATCATCTGGACGGAAGGTTCTCAATTGACAGGAGACACTATTTACCTTCAGCTTAAAAACAAAAGATTAGACAATTTGGATTTAATCCGGTCTTCCTTCGTTGTGAGTTCGCAAGCAGATTCCGTTTTGTTTAATCAGATTTCGGGAAGGAAAATTCGTGGTGTTTTTCGAAATAATAAGCTGAGTACACTTTTTGTAGATGGTAATGCGGAGAGTATTTATTTTATTTACGAGAACA
>CAZZVO010000089.1:0-5927 GCA_964657505.1 uncultured Mucilaginibacter sp. | reverse complement strand
AGTACACTTTTTGTAGATGGTAATGCGGAGAGTATTTATTTTATTTACGAGAACAATTTACCGAGCAAAATGAACCATTCGTTGAGCAGCCGGATCAGGATCAACCTTAAAGAAAATAAACCAACTACCATTGCTTTTATTAGTAAGCCGGATGAGCAGATTTACCCGGTAACCGGTTTAAAAGACGACCAGAAAATTTTAAGGGGATTTATCTGGAAGCCAAAAGACCGCCCGGTTTCTAAAGAATCCATCATTCCCGGGATGAACAAATCTAAAAAATCTGCACCTCCGCCAAAGCTAAAAACAGAACCTGGTATTAAGTTGAAACAGGATTCAACTATGAAAACAAAACGTGATTCCACCATTAAACCAAAACCTGTTTTAGCTGCAAAACCAGCGGCTGTAAAATAATTACTTCTTTTAGGGCACGAAATTTATGCGGTAAAAGAAGCATTATAATTTTAGACATGAATATTCCTGCCACCAGGGCATTAAATTATCCAAACTTTAGGTTATATTTTTCTGGTCAAGCCATCTCTTTAATTGGTACCTGGATGCAACGGATGGCCGTGAGCTGGCTGGTTTTCAGTATGACCCACTCCGAACTGATGTTGGGCGTGGTGGTTTTTGCCGGTCAAATCCCGATCATGTTACTTTCTCCTTATGGCGGTGCTTTAACAGATCGGCATAGTAGATATAAAGTGCTGTTGTACACACAAATAGCTTCCATGATACAAGCTGGATTGCTGGCTGCGGCAGTTATTTCCGGCCATCACAACATCACCATTATTATTGTTTTGAGTATAGTTTTAGGGGTGATCAATGCTTTCGATACACCTGCCAGGCAATCTTTAATCATCAATTTGGTGGAAGACAAAAAAGATTTGCCCAATGCCATCGCCCTAAATTCTTCTATGGTTACGCTGGCGCGGTTATTAGGTCCGGTTGCAGCCGGTTTTATTTTAAGTGCTTTTGGTGAAGGCATTTGTTTTTTGATCAACTTTCTCAGTTTTGCGGCCGTAATTGCTTCGCTTTTGCTGATGAAAATCCCGCCGATACCTAAAATGTTGAACAAGCAAAACATTTGGCAGGGATTGACCGAAGGTTACAGCTATTTACAGCAGCACGCCGGTATCCGTTCGGTTATCTTGCTGATGGCCTGTACCAGTTTTTTTGTGATGCCGTACTCCACTTTCCTGCCTGTTTTTGCAACTAACGTTTTTCATGGCAACGTTACTACTTTTAGCTGGCTAAACGCAGTATCTGGTTTGGGCGCATTGTTTGGTGCAATTTATATGACGACCGTAAAGCCGGGAAAAAGCCTGTTAAAAATTATCGCTTATTGCAGCGCACAGTTTTCGTTGAGCTTAGTTTTGTTTGCGCTAACTGGTTTTTTCCCGCTGGCCCTGTGTTTCATTTTGGCTGCCGAGTTTGGTATGTTATCGCAAATTGCTGCATCTAACACTTACATTCAAACCCATGTAGACGAAAACATGCGCGGCAGGGTAATTAGTTATTATGTGATGGCTTTTCAGGGGATGCAACCAATTGGTAGTTTGCTTATCGGTTTTTTAGCGCACTATTTCGGTGCTTCACTGATTGTTTGTGCCGAAGGAATTGCTGGAACGATCGCTGTAATTTGCTTTATCCCGTATTTAAAAAAAGCTGGAATTGATGTCCGGCAAGACCTTCGCAAACAAATCCTTACGTCCAGTAAAGAATGGAAGCCTGCGGAAAACGGGTAGCAATCTGCCGCTCAAAAAAGATTTTCAACTGCTTCATTACTTCTTTTGTGTAGACAAATTTTGTTCCGCCAAATTTATTGGTTTTGGTTGAACGAGAAGCTTCGTCCATTTCCAAACTTGTATTTGGGTACCATTCCATCAACACATCTTTAGAACCAGGCGTAAAACGATGGGTAATCAGCTCAAAAGTTAAATCACAAGGGAAATCTAAATTCTGCTCCAACTGGTCAAACAAAGCTGTGTAATGCAATTCCCAATCCGGTATCGGCATAATTGGGGCAAGCACCACTCCGATTGGATAATTGCCTCCGCCCTGCTCTCTTGGCAAAGCTAACCTGCGCAATGCTTTAATCCGCGCCGGAACAGAAGCTGTGCCACCTTCCAAACGTTTAGCAACAGGTTCAGCATTTAAGCTGATACGGAAACGGGAATGACCGTTGTGCGGAATATTCAGCAGTGGTTTTACTGCATCAAACTTGGTAACGAAGCGAAGAAAGCTATTTTCCCGTTCTCCAAAAAAGCGGATTACTTTCTCCAAGCCGCCGGTTAAATGTTCCAAACTTAACGGATCAGTGTAACAACTGGCTTCGAAAGATGTGGGCTGATTCAATCGTTCAAAACGATGCAAACTATTTAGAATAGAAGGCAGATTTGCAAAAACACGGATAGCTGGCGGACCAGATAAACTTCCCGCCAAATAACAGTACTGGCAATGTGCAGGGCAACCTTCAGCAAGATGGAATTGCCAATCCGCAGAAGGCGGAATTGGCCGTAAGTTAAAAGCACTTGGCGGAGCATTAACTATAGCCAAAGTATTTTTGGCGATTTTATAGGTTTCGCGTTCGGTAGCACCGCGCAAACCAGTAATGCGGTTATTTTTTAATATTTCTACGGATAAACCTTGATTTGAAATCCGCTCGAACATCTCTTGTCCGTAAGGTTCTTTCAGTGCATCGGGCGTAATAACTACCCGTTTTGGCATCCATAATTTGTAGGGTTTGTATTCGTCGGTTGGTAGTAATGCTTCTTTTACCGTATCAAAAACTTCGTCTATCTGCATATATAAAAATACGTAAAAGACTTATGTTTGAAGCAGAAAGAAGGCAATATGACGATGGCTTTACACGCAAAATTGGTTCGGCAAAACCGAACCAAACACCATTATTTACAGGATCAGAGAAGCACTTTGCAAGGCAACGATATCTTCTAAAGCACCAATACTTGGGTCGTTTACGTTAGACACAGTCACCAGCTTTTTGCGCAAATAATAGCTGCCATAAGTCGCAGCAACCGCAACAGCGCCACCCAAAATGGCACCGGCAATTGCGCTTCCGTTCCTGGATTTATAAATAGCTGCGCCGGTTATAGCACCGCTTAAACCGCGGCCAATCAGTCCTGCTTTAACAATACGATTTGGTGCTTTTGGAGATTTATCGCCTGCCATTTCTGCAAGCGTTAATGCTTTCAAGCCAACGGCAACATATTTTTTTTGTAGAAAACCAAAAGGGAAACCTTCTAACGATGGCAAAGGTGCTGCAGAAAGATGACTGCTTAAAGCAGAAAGTGGTGCCATGGTACGCATACCGGCTACAATTGCCAATCCGGTTGTTGGCCAAAATCGGTTTAAAGGTTTTATAGGTTTTGTGGACATATCTTGAAATTTGGTTTTGGTATTAAAAAATTACGACTGGCCAGATTTATACTGAGGAGCACTTACCTGGTCAACAATATTTTCCAGTTCTTCCAAGTCGAACGGTTTGGCCAGGAAAGAATCTGCACCAGCCTGTTTAGCCAAAGATTTTATATCGTTATTGGCCGAAAAATAAACTACCGGGATGTGCTTTAAATGTTCCTGCTGTTTAATAGCCTGGGTGGCAACAATGCCGCCGGAATCTGGTATCCAATTATCCATCAGGATCACATCCGGCATAATGCTTTCCACCTTTTCTATCACATTGTTGCAGTTGGAAAACGTGTTCACTTCCCAGCCCTGTTCTTCTAAAATGTAGGTACAAATCGCGAGGATGTCTTCATCGTCGTCAAAAATCAGTACTTTTTTAGGCATGTTATTATTCGTCATCATAAATCAGCTTTTTAAAAAGCTTTAAGCAGTTGGATCGGCATTTACATGCATCAAATTCTAAATAAAGCCAGTATTAATATTCAATTTTTTAAAAAACCATTACTGATATTTATTAAGTGTTATTTATACAATAACATAATTTCCTTTTAGTTTGCAGAACAGTACATTTTTGAAAAAGTTTAAGTACCGGAACTAAAAATTTCAAATAATCTTGTTGGGAAAATGCTTCTTTTATCAGTTAAAAACTGAGCTGTTATTTAGCCGTTTTCCAATCCCCAAACTATTATTTATCTTTGTTCTTCATGAAGCAATTGCTTAACAACCTGTTTTCCTGCTGCTTCTTTTCACAAAACTTTAACCCGAAACTGGTTTGCCAATCCTTTGGCGGCAGCAATTGTATATGGATTACCCCGAAATTGAAAAACGAAAAACTTTTGCCATTATCAGTCACCCCGATGCCGGTAAAACTACTTTAACCGAAAAATTTTTACTTTTTGGCGGTGCGATTAACACAGCCGGAACCATCAAACGAAACAAAGCCAGCCAAAGCAATACATCCGATTTTATGGAGATTGAGAAGCAGCGCGGTATTTCGGTAGCTACTTCTGTGATGGGTTTTGAATACAAAGACAAACGCATCAATATTTTAGATACGCCCGGCCACAAGGATTTTGCGGAAGATACTTACCGCACACTTTCTGCAGTTGACAGCGTAATTTTAGTGGTGGATAGCGTAAAAGGTGTGGAAGAGCAAACCGAAAAGCTGATGGGCGTTTGCCGGATGCGGAACACGCCGGTGATTATCTTCATTAATAAAATGGACCGCGAAGGCAAAGACGCATTTGATTTGCTGGACGAAATTGAGAAAAAACTAAGCCTGAGTTTGTGCCCACTTTCCTGGCCGATTGGTCAGGGTTATACTTTTAAAGGTGTTTATAATATTTTCAATAAGCAACTGAATTTGTTTCAGCCTGATAAATCTAAAGTTACCGAACCAATTATCAAGGCCGATAATTTAGATGATGAAACGTTGACCGAATTCCTTCAACCTAAAGAAATTAACGGCTTGAAAGATGATCTGGAACTGATCAACGGCGTTTACGGGCATTTAGACGAAGAATTGTATTTGGATGGATTATTGGCTCCGGTATTTTTTGGCAGCGCGATCAACAATTTTGGGATTCGCGAATTATTGGATACATTCATCAATATTGCACCAAGTCCGAAAAGCCGCGAAGCGATAGAACGCCAAGTTTTGGCGACGGAGAAACCATTTTCCGGCTTTGTATTTAAAATCCACGCCAACTTAGATCCAAACCACCGCGACCGGATTGCTTTTCTGCGGATTTGCTCCGGCAAGTTTGAACGAAACAAGTTTTATTATCACACACGATTGGGCAAAAAGTTGAAGTTTTCTAACCCAATGGATTTTATGGCCAACGAAAAAAGCCTGGTAGAAGAAGCATGGCCCGGCGATGTAGTTGGTTTGTACGATAGCGGGACTTTTAAAATTGGCGATACACTGACCGAAGGCGAAAAGCTGCAGTTTAAAGGTATCCCAAGTTTTTCTCCGGAAATTTTTAAGGAAGTGGAAAATGCTGATCCAATGAAAACCAAGCAATTGGAAAAAGGCATTCAACAATTAACGGAAGAAGGCGTAGCGCAATTATTTGTTCAGCAGCCCGGCAACCGCAAAATTGTAGGAACCGTGGGTGAATTGCAGTTTGAAGTAATCAGCTTCCGTTTAGAGCACGAATACGGCGCAAAATGCCATTTCCGTCCGCTTACTTTTAAACGTTCCAGTTGGTTAACCTCTACCGATAAAAAGAAAATGGAAGAGATTATGTACCGCAAACAACACCAGATTGGAACGGACAAAGATGGCAACACTGTTTTTCTGGCGGATAACGATTACATGATTAATCTGGCTAAACGCGATTTCCCGGAAATTGAGTTTCATACTACTTCGGAGTTTACTAAAAATTAGGTGGTAAAAGAAGTATGAGTTGTTGTGATAACAGGATTGAAAATCCTTAGCTCGGGCGGTCGGGATTTGCAATTACGAGTGTTCGAAAGAGATCAGGGGCTAGGAAAAACAA
>CAZZVO010000088.1:0-14138 GCA_964657505.1 uncultured Mucilaginibacter sp. | reverse complement strand
CATGGCTAAATTAGCCATGCTTTTTTTATGGATGCAAAATCTACTTCTGGGCTAATATTTCTACCTGTTCAATTATCGGGTCTTTCGCTAATAATTCGGATGCATTTGCCATTAAATTTTTGGCAATTTCTCCGGCTAAATGCGCTTTGCGGCCTTCCTCGTTATTAAACGTATCAAAAATGCCAAAGGTAGAAGGACTTAATTTTAAGGCGTACCAACTTACGGTTCCGCTTTCCTGTTGTGCTAACGCTACGGCTGATTTTAAAAAATCTTCTACGGCTTGTTCTTTGCCTGGCTTGGCTTCTACTCTGGCTAATAATGCAAATGGTGTCATGTTGATCTGTTTTGAATGTATGATAAACAACTCGCTAAAAATCAGTTTGTTTTTTACTACTGATCGTCTACCAAAATCTTCCAAAAAAAAATCCTACTGTGTTGATTTACAGCAGGATTTTAAGGTGATAAAAGAAGTATGGGTAATTAATTTACCACTTTTCGTTTTACAACAGTATGACCCTGAGCACGAGATTTATTTTTGTCCGTTTCATTACCGATAACGTAACCTGCGCCAGCACCTAATGCACCACCAACTAAAGCGCCTTTAACGCCGTGGCCAATTAATGCGCCGCCAACAGCACCGGCACCGCCACCTATTATTGCGCCTTTTGCACGTTTAGACATGCCTCTGCGGTATTTAGTTTTGGTTGTGATTTTTTTACCGTGCCTGTAGTACGTGTGTTTGGTCGTTTGTGCTTGTACAAAAGAGCCTTCAAAGGCAGATAAAGTAAAAATGACAGTAAATAAAAAGATCAGTTTTTTCATTAAGTAAGTTGTTTAGGTTGATAAAGAGAAAATTAAAAACATTTCATACTTTAACGTAAGTTATACTTTAAAGTTTAAACTTGTGCTGCAACTAATTTAATCTTTGCCTATCTTTTTTCCTTTCAAACCCTTCACCTTTTCAGGTTTTGTATAAAAAACTCCAGCGTTAAGCCCCAGGCCAACGTAGCTGCGTTGGCATTAAAACTGGCGCGTTCATCACAAAAGAAACCATGATCGGCATCAGAAAATTCTACGTTGATAAATTTTTTGCCAACGTTTGTCAACTCAGTTTTAATGGTTTCGATATTTTCTTTGGGGATGTGCTGATCTTTTCCTCCCCAAAAAAACAAATGTGTTGCCTGGATAGAAGCCGCCCTTTTAATTAAATCCGGAGCGATACCGCCGCCATAATAAGAAGCTACGGCTTTAAACGGTAAAATGGTATTGGCCAGGAAACTGGCACGGCCGCCAAGGCAATAACCGGTTGCCACAATTTGTCCGTGTAAAACCTGCGGATTGTTTTGCAGCCAGTTCCAAGCAGCATGGATATCAGCTTCCATACCTTCCGGTGTTAAAGCCTGCATGTGCGGCATGGCAGAAGGAAAATCTGTGTAATCAATAGTAACACCTGGCGCGCCGGAGCGATGAAAAAGTTCGGGCGCAATTACCAGATAACCTTCCGCGGCAAAACGGTCGGCCAGTTTGCGGATATGGTGGTTCACCCCAAAAGCTTCCTGAAATAAAATCAATGCCGGGAACGGACTTTTACCATGCTCCGGGATTGAAGTATAAGCTTGTATGGTTGTGCCATCGGCAACAGGCAGTTGCACAAAATTTTGTAATGCTGACATAGGTTTTTTAGTGGTAAAAGAAGTATCGGCACCAAATAGTTTTATAACGTGCCATGCTTTTTTTATCGAATTAAAACTAATTTAGGCAGAGGCCAATTTTTTATCAACAAACAAAATTTCCTGGTCAATCAAATCCAATATTTCTGTATCGTAGTTTTCGTCGAATTTCCGGGCAAACAAATCTGTTGAAGATAAAATAGCAACGAAATCATTTTTGCCCAGTAATTTCGGATGCGCACTCTCCGGGGTTTCCCAAATGGTAAACCGCTTTTCGCTGTTTTCGATACTGTTTAAAAGTTTTTCGTCCTTGCTGTTGCCGATAATCATTTGCACAAACAGTTCATCAGCCACAAAAGTATGTTTATGGAAATCCATGTATTCCGGATGTTTGGCTACGTAATCTAAAATATAGTTAAGCGCATACATGTCCAAATTCCACCAGGTTTGGCCGGTAAAAGGCTTCATTCCGTTTGGGATTTTCCTTTTTAAAGTAGGAATATAAGTCGCCAGTAGATTCAAGGATTTAGAACAAAAAAGCTCGTACCACTTCAACCCAAAATAGTATTTATCAACCCTGTACAAGCCGCCGCGATCGCTGCCCGGCCACTTTTTATAATTTGGGATAGGGAAATAATCTATAAAAACAGTATGCGGATCATTTTCAAAAAAGCGGTTGATGTACTCGTTGCTTTTAATCGGATAATCCTGGCCGCTTAATAAAAGGATCCTGTCAAACTCGTTTAAATCCTTGATAACTTTTAACGCACTTAAAAAAGGTTTTATAACGCCGTAACTGCCCCATTTAGAATCGAAACGTTCTGTAAAGTGCACAATATTGCCAAATTCTTTTACCGTTTCAAACTGTGTAAATTCTGCTTTTTTATCGATATGAATAAAAAACTCAGAACTGCCATCGTTCAGCCTGGAAACTAAACGGTGAAGCTGATTTGGGTTTTTATGTGCGGTGATGATGTATGCTTTGTTCATTTTTTATTATTGATGTTGTATTGACGTTTTCTTTAAGCCTAACGCTTACGTTAACTTAAGAAATTAAATGTTTATGATATTTTATTAGCCATTTGAAAAAGTAAAAATATTGACGGATCAGCACGATTTTCCACCGATAAAAGAAGCATTAACGGGAAATAGTTTGGGGAAATGAGGTTCTTTGTTGATGGTGTTAAAAAAATTACATTCCCAATAACTATTTTAACTATAAACAAGCTTTTTTAAACTTTTTGTTGCTTATTGTATTTAATTTAGTTCCTATTCCTGCTAAAGGAAAAATGTTAACTCATAAACGATGAAAATTATCGCTTTTATTGTCACTTACAACCGTTTAAAGCTACTAAAAAAATGCCTGAATGCTGTTATCGGGCAAACAAGGAAGCCTGACGAAATTATGGTAATCAACAACGGTTCTACAGACGGCACAACAGAGTGGCTATCTACACAACCCGTAACAACTTACACCCGGGAAAATAAAGGCGGCGCAGATGGTTTTTCTTACGGTATCGATATGGCTTACAATTGTGGTGCAGACTGGATATGGATTATGGACGATGACACCATTCCTCAAAATGATGCGCTTCAACAACTGCTAACGGCACTAAGCCAATTAGGGAACCAGCAGGAAAAAGTTGGTTTTTTATCGAGTGCTGTACTTTGGACAGACGGTAAGCCGCATGAAATGAACAAATCGCATTTGCAGCGGGACCACAAGAAGCTGGCTAATTTCCCTTTTGCCAGCCAAGCCGGTTTGCCTTTGGTGCAATTTGGCACTTTTGTATCCATGCTCCTTTCGGCCAAAGCGGTGGAAAAAGTTGGTTTGCCTTTTAAAGAGTTTTTTATCTGGTGCGATGATTTTGAATATTCCAAACGGATCATCAACAGCGGGTTGGCAGGTTTAGCAGTTAAGGATAGCATCACCACCCACGAAACGCCCACTAATAACCAAAGCAATGTTTTTCTCGACCCACAATCTTCTCTATGGAAATTTAATTATGGTTTGCGCAACGAAATGTTTACCAAAAGACTACACCAAGGCGAGCTTAGTTTTTGGAAAACCTGGATACACCGCATGTTTATCATGCCATTTAGAATTGTAATTAACCGCAAAACCCATCGTTGGGAATATATTAAAGTGGTGTGGAAAACCAGTATGGAAGCTATTACTTTCCGCCCAACTATTGAAAAGGCTGGTATAAAAATTTAGTTTTTATTGCTGAAAATATTTTTATATCGATAAAAGAAGCATCGCTAATAAATTATCTGATGCTTCTTTTATGGCAGTAAAGTTGGTGAGTTTAGATTTGAAATTCATCTCAACAAACATCTCAACTTAAAGCGGTTTTATCTTTCGATATAAAGTCCAATAATTATTATGGCCAATAACCGAATAATGTTCTTTTACTGTTTTGCCGTAAATCTTCATCATTTCTGTTGCCGATTCTGCCTTCATGCAATCTGGGATCAGCAATAAATCCACATCGCCAAACAACAGTTTTGGGTTGGTAAAAACAGCATACGTATAAGTGGTGGCAAATTGCCAAACAATCTGGACGTGTTTTGGCGGAACAGTTTGTGTGAGAAAAGGGAACGGGTTATCGAACGAAAAACTAAAAACTTTGTCGCCTATTTTTTTATTCTTATCGATTAGCTCCACACCGCTCATCACCCGAAGCGCATAATTTTCGTTACTGCCGGTTTCGGTAAAATCCGTATAAAAGCCAGACAAGTATTTGCTTTTCAACTCGGTATATTTATTTTCTTTGGCCTTGCTTAAATAATAAATGCTGCGCAGGTTTTTGAAGATAAAAATGCACGACACCGCTAAAAAGATTCCGAAAGACAGCAGCTTATTAAATCTTGGCAGTAAAATAAATACAACCGGCACAAACGATAGCATCACGATATCAGATAAGCCCCAATTGGTAAATTGCAATGCAAGGGCACATGCGCCAACAAAGCCTGTTAAAAAAATGAATTTTAAAGGTACTTTCTTCCGAAACATTTCCACAGACAGGAAAACCAAGCTAAGCAGGAAAACAAGATTGTAAGGGTGCAACAGCTTGGAACGGATAAAAGCAGGATCGATAAGCAACTTTCCGCGGGCAGATGAGATAGTCCGATAATCCTGCAAAACAGATAGAAAGTTAACTTTTGTAAGCCAAAGCACGCCGACAAAAATAAGAAAGCTGATTAGCAGCAGCCGGAAATAAATCTTAACAGAAACAACCGACAAGAATAAACACATGGTTAGCAAACCCAAGGCAACCCCAAAATATGTAAGTTTAACAAACAGCAAATAATTGATCAACAGTGCGGTTACAAGTAAACGGACGGCCACTTTTACATCTATTACTTTTACATCTTTCAGCAGGATAATTTGGATAAACAATACCAAAAGGCACACAAAGCAATATCGGTTATACAGGTTTGCATAGGTAACAAGTGTATGGGTAACGCCAAAGTGGTATTGCCCCAGCCCCAATGAAACCAGCAGCAGAAAAAAATAAACCCTTAACGTAAGGTTAGTATTTTTTATAAAACTTTTGGAAGCATAAAGGAAAGGAAAACCAGAAAAGCTACCGTGGTAATTGTGATGGAAGAAACGGCAAAAGCAATAAAATTATAATGAAAGGTTTTTAAAAACAGGTATTGCTGCAACAAATAGCCGTAACCTAAAATCGAAGGAAAATCATTGTGTGGGATTTGATTGTTTTCAATCCGCCAAGCTCCATCAACTACTGGCGATACATCATGGCCGACGTGTAAAAGAACTGTTGGACTGTAAGCCAGTATGAAAATGCAAACCAACACATAAAAAGTGCTAAAAGAAATCAGCTCTGTTCGAAGTGCTTTGTTTGAGGTTTGCCGCATTTGCTATGATTGATATTGATCGCCTGAAATCCAAAACCGCACAAATTTTGTAAACCTGGCATTAGTTTTTTATCGGTAAAAGAAGCATTTAAGTGAAGTGGTTTGGAAGAAGATGATGCTTCTTTTACAGGAGAAAATATATCGAAAATAACGATAATTCTAATTGCCCATCGTTTTTACTTTTTCCCAAATTATATCTGCGATACCCTGCATACCTTTATCGCCCGGATGTTGTTTAACGCCATCGCTTACATTTTGCATATCAAAAGCAAAATTACTGTTGTTAGTGCTTAACGAAGCCAAGGAAATGTACGGCGTGTACCTAACCATAATGTTGTTGATGAAATCTTTGTTCGGCTGAGACCAAAAAGAACCAACAGCCAACACTTTTAACTGCACATTATCTGCTTTAAAATAAGCAATTAACGCCTGATAGCGCTTTGCAAAAACAACAGAATCGAATGTACTCGGCACGTTTTCGCCAATCCTTAAAATCAGTAAATCCGGCTTGAGGTCGTGGTAAGTTTTTAACTCTGTATCGAAATCATACGTTGCATAGTTTACTTCAAAGGCAGCAATATTTTTAGCGTTTACAATTGCGTTGGCACCCTGTTCTTTAAACTTAGCCGTTAAAAGGTGCACATAATCTTTTTCTGGTGCCGATGCTGCCATTCCCCAATTCCCGTTCCAGCCAATACTTGGGTTTGCCGGTGAATACGTAATACTGTTGCCAAGGATTAAAATGTTAGAAAATGGATGTTCCATCAAAGCATCTTTCGGCGTATTGTTTTGCTTTTTACAAGCTATAACTATTGATACAAGCACCAAAAATGTAACAATTCTTTTCATGTGTTCGATTTTGTAGGGATTACCGTAAATGTAATAAAAGTAATTAATCGGTTAACTAAGCCGGGCTTTCAGGTGCAGTTTGGATTAATTTTTAGGTCGATAAAAGAAGTATATTCGATATTCCTTAAAACCTAAAACTTTATGAGAACCCTTCTTTTTTTCATGATTACTATTTCGTTAGCCAATTCAATAGTTTTCGCACAAAAAACAATCAACGAAAATAATCCAGCAATCAACCTGAATGATTTTAAACATCCTCAACAATATTTTTTAGATACTTATGGTAAAGATGATTCTACACGTGCATTGATTAATTATTATTTTAGAGTTAGAAAAGCTGCAGCAGTAGAAACAATTGTAGGATTGGTATTGGGTAGCAGTTCTGCTATTTATATCAGTAATGCGTTTAGCCAAAACAGCAATTTTAGCTTCGGCGCATCTTTACTTGCTTATTATATTATACCGTTTGCTGGTGTATTTGCGCTTGAGGTGATTGAAGGATCAGTAATAAGAATAGTTTTTACAAAGCAAAAACTTCTACGTTTAATAGCAGATTATCAGCACGGCAAACACTTACCCAAAAGGTTCACGCGCAAACGGCGTTTCAGGCGGGAGATGGAAAGATTAAGACAGTAATTGTTACACTTACTATTTGTAAAACCTTTTCAACAGGCCAGCTATCACGTTTTGTGATACCATTGCTTCTATTTCTTTCGAAAATTATCGTTCTGTTTCCTTTTTTGCCATATTGTATCTGATAGTTTTCAGGTGGCCGCAAATTGCGACTACCTATCTATTGGCTTAATTCTTATACGATAAAAGAAGCATCAGCATTAATTTAACATAAACTAATCCTTTGCTCCCGGCCGATCACCAGCCTCCCTTTTACTGCCATCATACAACTCATATTCCATCAACCTGCAATCCAGTTTCCCGTTAAAAAATTCGATTTTGCGTGCTGCTTTTAGCCCTACTTTTTTAGCGAGTTCCGGGTTGCCAGTAAAAACGTAGCCGCGGTAACCTTTGCAATCGGTTTTTAAGAAGTCGCCTACGCGTTTGTAGGTTGCTTCCAGTTTGGAATGTACGCCCAAACGTTCGCCATATTCCGGGTTAAAGAAAACTACGCCGGACTGTTCGGGTACTTCTGTTTCGGCAAAATCACAAACCTGGAACGTGATTAAATGATCTACGCCAGCCGTTTTGGCATTATTTTCAGAGATAGAAACAGCATCCGCAGAAATATCCGAAGCAATAATCTTAAAATCGATTTCTTTTTTGGAGATGTCTTTTAGCTTGCGGCGTTCTACAAAAAATATCTGTTCATCGTAACCTAAAATGTGCATAAAAGCAAAATTCATGCGGAAAAGTCCGGGGCGTTTATTGGTTGCCAGCAAGGCAGCTTCGATCGCTAAAGTCCCGGAGCCACACATCGGGTTGATAAACGTACTTTTCTGGTCCCAGTTGCTTGCTAAAATTGTGCTGGTTGCCAAAGCTTCCAGCATTGGTGCTTTTCCGGGGATTTTGCGGTAACCGTGTTTGGACAAAGTTTCACCAGAAGTATCCAGGAAAATATCGGCCTGGTTTTCCTGCCAGTACAAGTGCAAAACAGTCTTGTTCCACTCCGGGCCGGAATTTGGGCGGATGCCTTTTTTATCTTTAATTCGATCAACTACCGCATCTTTCACCTTCACATTGGCAAAAAGCGGCGTGGTAATAAATTCGTTGTTTACGTTGGAAGTAACCGAAAAATAACCGTCAAAAGCAATCAGGTTTTCCCATTCAATTTCCATTAAACGGTTGTACAATTCGCCGGGATTTCTCGCCTCAAAAGAAGCAACCGAATACAAAACCTGACTTGCACAACGCAGGTTTAAATTCAGCGGGATACAATCGTTCACCGTGCCTTCCAGTTCTACACCTGTGCTAAAAAAACGATTGATAGTGAAGCCTAAATCTTCTACTTCCTGCTTTAAATAAACCGAAAGCCGCTTGTTGCAGGTAATGATTATTTTACTTTTTGTGTTGAAAACATCCATCATAATTCCTGCAAATTTACTCATTTAGGCAGCCGATTTTATTAGCGATCTCTTAACTTTACACTTTAAATTATCAAACCATGGAGATTAAAGGAAAAGTACACGAAGTTTCGGCTACCACGCAAGTAACCGATTCTTTTAAAAAAAGGGAACTGATTGTAGAGTATGTGGAAAACCCGCAATACCCGGAATATGTAAAATTTGAAGCCGGCCAAGACCGCTGTGCATTGTTAGACAACGTAAAAGTTGGTGACGATGTAGAAGTGTTTTTTAACCTGAGAGGCCGCCCGTGGACAGATAAAACAGGTAAAAAATCGTACTTTAATTCGCTTAACTTATGGAAAGTAAATGTTTTATCTGGCGCAGCCGCTACCAGCGCAACGCCGGGATATGCACCAACGGCTAACCTAAGTGCCAGTGCCGAGGAAGACGACGACCTGCCGTTCTAAAAAAGAAAGTCCCCGTTTTGGTAAACGGGGACTTAACTTCAATTATATTTATTTGTAAGGGGCTGTGTTGAGGTATTTTTAAGCCAGGTAAAAATACACTTTCTAAATTTGATGTTGTTTTTTCTTTTCAAGCATCAAACCACTGTAATAGTCGTAATAATTTTCGTTATTCTAAAATTCCTTTTCGCTTTATACGGCAAGGCTTTTGTTAAGTTTCTTTTTATTTAAGCTGATGCTGTTTTTATCGGCATAAATCTTTCATCCGCAAAGGGCTGTTTTTATTTAGGTTGAGGTGTTAAACGCTGGTTAACAGATGTTAAAATATGTTAAACACCAGTGCTGCTACCTTTAACTTAAATATGTTTGTAAGAGGAAATTTGTGTAGCTGCATCAATTGAATTCGTCGTGCACACATGATTGCCCATCAAACAAAAACCGATTTAATTAAATGAAAATGAAACGCATTAGCCTGATTATCGGATTAATGGGCTTTGCCTTGCTGGGCGTTATGGCTATGCAGTTTAATTTTCTTTTGGAATCTTACCGCCTTCAATCGAAAGTTTTCGACAGTTCTGTTTCAGAAGCGTTAAGCCGCGTGGTGGCAAAAATTGAAAAACAAGATGCCATTAACTTTATGGAGCGGATGAAAATCCCCGTAAAGCAAGAAGTTTATAGCAGAAAAAGCAGTACCTACAGTCAGTATGTATATAACCGCCTGCCAGAAAACGCGGCAATGGTTTTCCCCGAAAAACAAAACAGTCCAAACTTGCACCCGGAAATCGAACGCAAACAACGCCGTATTGCCAGTTTAAAAGACAGTTTAAAAAACCTGTATAAACAAAGCAGTAACCAGGATGAGATTTTAAGCTATCAGCAATTACATGTAGAAGAATATATGGATGAGCACGGTCAGCTTTACGGCCAGATTACCCAAGTTGCCAGCCCTAAACTATCTGCACAACTACGCAAACAGCTTCAGCCTAATTTAAATAAATACGATACGGCACGCTTTGCTTATAACGACCCGCAATCCGAATCCGGCGCAACCATTGTTTCGATACCCACACTTAACCCGCTTTGGGTTAAACAGCAACAACGTTTAAAAAAAGAACAAACGTTTAAGCACATTAAAAAATTATTGGAAGATTCTGTGCACCTGATCAAAGCGAAATTGATGACGCCGCAGAAAATGAACGTGATTGAAAAAGTGGCCGAAGAGTACCAGAAAGCAGACGAGCCTCTAAATGTGCGCATAAACCAGCTCATGATCGATTCTTTACTGCGTTTTGAATTGCAGAACAAAGGCATTTTCCTGCCTTTTAGTTACGAAGTTACTACCGCTTCTCACGATTCGCTGATTTATTCTAACGCACAGAGTTTCAGTACCGATAAACCCCATTTTATATTGACGGGCAACACTTATCAAACCCCAATTTTTACCAAAGAAGTGGTGAACGATCCTGGTATGCTAAAAATTTCTTTCCCCGAAAAGAACAGGTTGATTTTGAACCGCATGACAGCTACAATGGGCATTTCCGGCGGTTTGTTGCTGGTGCTGATCTTGTGTTTTGCTTATACTATTTTGCTGATCTTCCGTCAGAAAAAATTATCTGAAATGAAAACGGAGTTCATCAACAATATGACTCATGAGTTTAAAACGCCGGTTTCGACCATCATGATTGCGAGTGAAGCTTTGAGAGATGAAGAAATTATCCAGGACAAATCACGAATTGCCCGTTTAGCGGGGATTATTTATGACGAAAACGTGCGCCTGGGCAGCCACATTGAACGCGTGCTGAACATTGCCCGCATTGAGCAGGACGATTTTAAGTTAGACCTGAAAGAGATCGACGTAAACGATCAGGTTACTGCCGTTGTTGACAGCATGTTGCTTAAAATACAAAAGCACGAAGCTGTTGTGCAGTTGGAATTGAACGCCAATTCGGCTATTATTTTGGCTGATGAACTGCACTTTACCAACGTGTTGTACAACCTGATTGATAACGCCATTAAATACAGCGAAGGCCAGCCGGAAATCCGCATCTCCACCAAAAACACCGAAAGTCAGTTGTTAATTAGCGTTGCTGATAAAGGCATCGGCATGAACCGCGACCAGCAAGCAAAAATTTTCGAGCAGTTTTACCGTATCCCAACCGGCAATTTGCACGATGTAAAAGGCTTTGGTTTGGGTTTAAGTTACGTAAATACAATTGTAAAACGCTTAAATGGAAACATCAGCGTCCGTTCTGAAAAAGATAAAGGTTCTGTTTTTGAACTTAAATTTCCGCTTGCGTATAAAGGTTAAAGAATAACGATACTTCTTTTATCGCCTAAAAACTATTGTCTGCATTAATCTTTCATCACCAAAATACATGAACAAAAAACTTTTATTAGCCGAAGACGACCCCAACCTCGGCATGCTTTTGCAGGATTATCTACAACTGAAGGGCAAGTTTGATGTGGTGCTAAGCAAAGACGGCGACGAAGGTTTGCGCGCTTTTACCAAAGAAAGTTTCGACCTGGTGATTTTGGATGTAATGATGCCCAAAAAAGACGGTTTTACTTTAGGAAAAGAGATCCGAAAAATGAACCCGGAAGTGCCCATTATTTTTGCAACCGCAAAAGGGATGATGGAAGATAAAGCCGCCGCTTTTAACCTGGGCGGAGACGATTACATTACCAAACCTTTCCGCATTGAAGAATTGCTGCTCCGCATAAATGCACTGTTAAAAAGAGTATCGAACCAGGATAAAAAAGAAGAAGAAAAACCAACCCGTTTTAAAGTTGGCAAGTACGATTTCAATTTTGCTATGCAATTGATTTCTAACGGCGACCAGCAGCAAAAACTATCCACAAAAGAAGCAGAACTGCTGCGTTTGCTTTGCCTCAAACAAAACTCCGTGCTCACCCGCGAAGAAGCTTTGCTGAACATTTGGCACGACGACAACTATTTTAACGGCCGCAGCATGGATGTTTTTTTAAGCAAAATCCGCAAGTATTTAAAAGACGACCCAAGCGTTGAAATTATTAATGTGCATGGAAAAGGTTATAAGTTGCTGGTAAGCTGATTTCTGATTGGGTAAAAACAGCAAATTTATTCGTTACCTACCCAATTCGCCTAACCGGCTTTTTGTATAACTGATATAAGCTTCCTCTTTTACAGGCGGTTTTGCGCCGAGATATTTTTTGTAATACTTGATGGCACTTTTTTTATCGTTCAATTCCCTGTCGTACAAACAAGCCAGGTTGTAATACGTAATGCCCTTCTCTTTAAAAAATAAACCTTTTTGATAAGCTAACGCTGCGTTTTTAGCTTGTTGGTTTAAATCATAAGTATCTGCTTTTTCATCGTAATAGATATCAGCATAAGGCGAAATTGCCTGGGATAAGGTTTTATCATAAAAGCTAACCGCCATTTTGTATTTTTTCAACGCTTTATAACTTTTGGCGGTTAGATAACAAGTGCGTTCTGTTTGCGAAATATCTGGCAACATTGCAAATGTTTCAATGGCACAATCGTAATTTTTAAGCATGTAATAGGAAGTTGCGAGCATATTCAGCACTTCGTTGGATTGATCGCCCAACTCCATCAGTTTAGTACAAGTTGAAATAGTTTGCTTAAAACGGCTATTTACATAAGTTAGCTTAGCCAAACAATGCAACAAAAGGATATTTGTAGAATCTGCGGCCAGGGCTTGTTTTAAAACCAAAGCCGCTGGCAATTCTTGTTTCATGCCGATGAGCAGCAAACTTAAATCTGCTGCAACATCAGCTTCATCTGGCCGGATTTGATTGGCTTTTTGCAGGTTTTTTAACGCCGCATCATTATCCGATTTGTCTAAATATAATTTGCCCAACTGCTTGTAAACCGAAAAATTTTCCTTGTCCAGCGCAGTTACTTTTTCATAGTAAAACAAGGCTTTTGCATTATTTCCCCTTCTAACCTGGATATTGGCCAGATTTAATAAAACCGGAATGCTGGTAGAATCCTGGCTGTAAATGCGCTGATAATAACTTTCGGCATCCGGCAGTTTTCCTGCCATTTGGTTGGCGTAGGCAAACCGGGCAAGCACTTTCAAGTCTGTTATTGGTTCCGGGTAATTATTTTTTAAATACGTTGCTGCTTCGGCGAAACGCTGGTTCTGGTACAAATCAATCAGCGTGGCATCGTTTGCGGTATTTTGTTGCGCAGAAGATGGAAAATTCAAAGCAAGCACCAAAAGAAGCAATAGGGAGAATGAAAGCGTTTTCATAAGCAAAACAATTTCAACTAAGATATTAGGTTAAATGATTGGATGCAAATTAAAAATGCGTTTTTCTTTTTCTCGTGTGAATTAAGTATAATTATCACATTGGTGGTTATATCAATTGAAATGCTATCAATTCTTTATTGGACATTAAAACATAGTTATGTACCACAAACCCCTTTTTCAATTTCACAAAAAATACTTCTTTATAGCAATCCTGCTGTTTTTAACCGAGGTTTTTATTGCTGCGTATTTACATGATGCTGTAATCCGGCCGTACGGAGGGGATTTTTTAGTTGTGATCCTGATTTATTGTTTTGTCAAAAGTTTTTTAAATACACCTGTCACAGCTACTGCATTTGCTGTTCTGCTTTTTTCTTATATCGTAGAGACACTGCAATATTTCCATTTGGTTGATCTGCTTGGTCTCGAAAAATCAACAATTGCCCGTATTGTTATTGGTACTTCCTTTGCGTGGACTGATCTTTTGGCTTACACTTTGGGAATTTTGCTGGTTTTAATGATTGAATTTAGATTTGGAAAAGCTATCAACAAAGCCACTATTATTTCCAAACAGAGAACTCCATAATTTTATTTCAAATACTTATTTTAAGCCGATAAAAGAAGCATCAAGATATTTTTCGGAAGAAATTTCAACTTGAAAGCAAGAAAAGGAGAAAACTTTTGTGTTATTTCGTTATCTATTCAAAAGCATAACGAATTTTTAAAATGATAAAACACCTACTTTACAATTCCTTTCTGCTGCTTGCTTTATTTATTTTCAGCCTAAACCTGTCGGCCCAGGTTAAACAACCTAAACGTTCCCGCAAACTACAACATTCGCTTACGTTGGATAGTGTAAACATTAAAGCATACAAGTCTAAACACTTACCAGATATTGATGGCACTTATATTTTTGCCGGTAAAAGAAGCTTTTCCATCAATCCCGATGCTGGCAGGGCAAATTTATCTAACAGTACCGTGCGAACAATTTTTGCAACG
>CAZZVO010000087.1:0-14164 GCA_964657505.1 uncultured Mucilaginibacter sp. | reverse complement strand
CGTTAAAATGGCTCGCCAAAAAGTACAACATTGAGGTAGAAGAAGATAAGCAAACGCCCGAAAACAAGGAGGAAGATAACCGCCGCGAAAGCCTGATGGTGGTTACTGCTTTTGCCGCCAAATTTTTTCAGCAAAGTTTGCTGGAAACGCCGGAAGGGCAAAACATCGGTTTGAGTTATTTTAAAGAAAGAGGTTTTCGCGAAGATATTATCCGCAAGTTTGAATTGGGTTATTCGCCGGATAGTTGGGAAGCTTTTAGCAGCGAGGCGATTAAGCAGAATTATCAGCAGGAATTTTTGTTAGAAAGCGGTTTGTCCGTGAAGCGCGACAACGGAACTTTGTACGATCGTTACCGTGGCCGCGTGATGTTCCCGATTCATAGTTTTACCGGCCGCGTGGTTGGTTTTGGCGGAAGGACTTTAAAAAACGATAAAAGCGTTCCGAAATATGTAAACTCGCCCGAATCGGAAATCTACCATAAATCAAACTTGCTTTACGGCTTGTATTTCGCCAAAAAAGCAATCCGTGAAAGCGACAATTGTTATTTGGTGGAAGGTTATGCAGATGTTATTTCAGTTCATCAGGCCGGAATTGAAAATGTGGTTGCTTCTTCCGGCACTTCTTTAACGGTTGAGCAGATTCGTCTGATTGGTCGTTCCACCAAAAACATTACCATTTTGTATGATGGCGATGCGGCGGGAATTAAAGCAGCTTTGCGCGGACTGGATTTGATTTTGGAAGAAGGTTTGAACGTAAAAGTGGTTACTTTCCAAGATGGGCACGACCCGGATTCTTTTGTGCGGAAAGTTGGAACGGCTGCTTTTAAAACGTATATCGATCAAAATCAAAAAGATTTTATCCTGTATAAAACAAGCACGCTGCTAAAAGATGCCGGAAATGACCCGATAAAAAAAGCAGATGTGATCCGGGAAATTGTGGAAAGTATTGCCAAAATCCCGGATTCGATCAAAGCTTCAGTTTTTGTAAAAGAATGCAGTTCGTTGCTGCAAATGGACGAACGTTCGCTGCTAACCGAGCTGAACAAAATGCGGCTGGCAAAAGCTAAAAAGCAGGACCAAAGAGTAATATCAAAACAATCAGAAGTAATTGAAACGTATGAAGAAAAAGAAATTGCTCTAACACGTTCTGTGCAAAATATTGAATACCAAGAGATAGAAATTGTAAGAATATTATTGATGTATGGTAGTCAAATTATTAATTGGGATGATTTTGCTAATACTTATATCGGTCCATTTATAATTACGGAATTGAGTGACGTAGAATTTGTTTCTCCAGCAAGCCAATCCTATATCGAGATATATAAAAAAGAGTTAGAAAAAGGCATTTTGCCTAACGAAAACTTTTCTATACAACACGAAAATCGTGTTGTTGCCGATTTAGCCATTTCATTATTAATGGAACGATACAATCTTAGTGAGAATTGGTACAATAAGCTTAAGATGCAAGTTAAAGGAGAAACCGATGATATGAAAGCAACTGTTATAGGTCCGATTTATCATCTCAAGCTTCGTAAAATAGAAGAGATTATTGAAAATATGCAAAATGGATTAAAGCAGAAATTAACTGTTGATGATGAAGAAATTCTATTAAGGCAGATTATACAAATGAAAAAAGTAGAAACAAATTTTGCAGATTATCTTGGAATAGTGGTCAAAAAATAATGGCCGAACACAATAATTTAGGCCGAAAAGGCGAGGAGTTGGCCAAGCAACATTTAGAAAATGCCGGTTACGAAATTTTAGATGAGAACTGGCGTTTTCAAAAAGCGGAAGTCGATTTAATTGCTTATCACCATAAAACCATCATTTTTGTAGAAGTAAAAACGCGCACGGGAAACGCTTTTGGTGAACCAGAAGATTTTGTAGATGCTGCCAAACAAAAGCTGTTGGTAAGTGCCGCGGATGAATTTATAGAACTGATGGATTTTAACGGTGAAGCGCGTTTTGATATTATTGCGATATTGTTTGACAAACAAGGCAAGTATCGTTTAAACCATATTCAGGATGCTTTTTGGCCTGATCCTTATTGAATGAAAAATTATTACATGAATAACAAGTTCGTTTTATTGCTGGTTTGTGCGGTTTTAAGTTTACAAGCCTGCAAAAATAAATCTGGCAGCCAGGAAGATAGCAATGCTTTAAGCATGAGTCCGGAAGCTGGCGGAAATATTCAAGCCGGCAAAGATGTGTCTTTGCAAGTAAATGCGCCACAAGGTTACAAAGCAGATTCTGTAGTTTATTTAATGGATGATGTTCGTTTGGGCGCGAAAAAGGATTTATCAGCTTTTATTTTAAAAACTGATACGCTTCCTTTAGGTATTAAACAACTTACAGCAAATATTTATCAAGGAAAAATAGCAACGCCGGTTACTACCAATATTGTTTTGCTGGCTGCAAAAGCACCGGAGGAACTTACTTACGAGGTAGAAAAAGTGTTTCCGCACGATACATCTTGTTACACAGAAGGGTTGGAATATCACAACGGGGCTTTTTATGAAAGTGCGGGCGAATACCAGCATTCGGACATTCGAAAAGTGGATGTGGCAACTGGCAAGGTTTTGCAGCGCACTGAATTGAACCCACTGTATTTTGGTGAAGGGATTACAATGATTGGCAATAAAATTATTCAGTTAACTTATAGAGAAAAAGTGGGCTTTGTTTATGATGTAACTACCTTAAAAACATTGTCCAACTTTTCTTATACCGTTGGCAAAGAAGGCTGGGGATTATGTTTTGACGGGAAGCGGATTTTAAACACAGATGGTTCCAACCGGATTTATTTTTTAGATAAAGATAAATATACTTTGACCGGTGCTATTGATGTTTACGATGACAAAGGCCAGATTGAAAACCTTAACGAACTGGAAGTTATCAACGGATTGATTTACGCCAACGTTTATACAAAAGATATTATTTTGGCCATCAACCCAAAAACTGGTGCTGTAATGCAGCGGATTGATTTGAAAAACTTATATCCGTTAGATCAGCGTCCGGCAACAAATGATCCAGGAGATGATGTTTTAAACGGAATTGCTTACGATGCTAAAACTAACCGCACCTTTATCACCGGTAAAAAATGGGGAAAATTGTTTCAGGTTAAGTTTGTGAAAAAAGGTGTGTAAAAGAAGTATTAAGTTTATTCGCCAAATATTATGCAGCCAATAATTGAAAAGCATCTTCCGGAAATACAAAAACTCATGCGATTTTATGGCGTAGAGCAAGCCCATGTTTTCGGTAGTGCAGCAACTGGTAAAATGCACAGCGGTAGTGATGTCGATTTTTTAATCCGGTTTCTCCCGAGTTTGGATTTAGAAACTTATGGAAATTACTATTTTAAGCTTCTTTACGCTTTACAGGAGTTATTGCAAAAAGAAGTAGAATTGGTAGCAGAAGAAACATTAACTAACCCATATTTAATTGAAAGTATAAACAGTAATAAGTTACTAATTATATGAATCTTCAGGAGAAAAAATTGCTTAATGATATTTCACAAGCTATTTTGTCTGTTGATGAACATCTGGAAGGGAAAAGAATATTTGCAGAATATAAAGCTAACAAAACTAAACGCCGTGCAGTAGAACGCGAACTCGAAATCATTGGAGAAGCTGTAAATAAATTATTAAAGCTTGATCCAAAAGTTGAAGTTTCTTATGCCAGAATGATTATTGATCTCCGCAATAAAGTGATTCATGCTTATGATAATGTAAACGATATTGTGATTTGGAATGTAGTTGTAAATCATCTTCCAGCATTACAGGTAGAAGTTGATAATTTGCTGAACACGATTTAGTATATAATATGTTGGTAAAAGAAGCATCTTCAACAATTGCAGATGCTTCTTTTATAACCTAAAAACCTTACCGCCAATCCTTATACTGGTTAATCAAACCATTAGTAGAAGAATCATGATCAGAAACCAGTTCATCGCCTTTTAATTCTTTCTGAATTTTTACAGCTAATTGTTTACCTAATTCTACGCCCCATTGGTCGAAGCTGAAAATGTTCCAGATGATGCCTTGCACAAAAATTTTGTGTTCGTAAAAAGCAATTAAACTGCCTAAGCTGCGCGGCGTAATTTTTTTAAGTAAAATAGAATTGGTTGGCCGGTTGCCTTCAAAAACTTTAAACGGAGCCAATTTTTCGATTTCTTCTGCGGATTTTCCGGACGCTTTTAATTCTTCGGTTACTTCTTGTTCGGTTTTACCATTCATTAGCGCTTCTGTTTGGGCGAAGAAGTTAGACAACAAAATCGGATGATGATCGCCAGTTGGATTATGACTTTGTGCCGGCGCGATAAAATCGCAAGGAATAATTTTGGTTCCCTGATGGATCAACTGGTAAAAAGCGTGCTGTCCGTTTGTTCCGGGTTCGCCCCAAATAATCGGCCCGGTTGAATAATCCACTTCATTACCGTTTCGATCCACATGTTTACCGTTACTTTCCATATCGCCTTGTTGAAAATACGCCGCAAAACGGTGTAAATATTGGTCGTAAGGCAAAATAGCTTCTGTTTCAGATCCGAAGAAATTATTGTACCAAATACCAATTACGCCTAACATTACCGGAATATTTTGCTCGAAATCTGTATTTTTAAAATGTTCATCAGCAGCATTTGCGCCGGTAAGTAGTTCTTTGAAATTATCAAAACCAACACTTAAAGCGATGGACAAACCGATTGCGCTCCACAACGAATATCTTCCGCCAACCCAATCCCAAAACACAAACATATTTTTGGTGTCGATGCCAAAAGCTTCCACAGCTTTGCTATTGGTGGATAAAGCCGCAAAATGTTTCGCCACATCTTCATCTTTTCCGCCGCCTTTGATGAACCAATCGCGCGCTGTGTGAGCGTTAGTCATGGTTTCCTGCGTGGTAAAGGTTTTGGAAGCGATTAAAAACAGCGTGGTTGCAGGATTCAATCCTTTTAAAATTTCGGTTATTTGCGTTCCGTCCACGTTGGAATCAAAGTGCAGGTTTAAGCGTGTTTTGTAGGATTTCAAAGCTTCGGTAACCATCACCGGACCTAAATCTGATCCGCCAATACCAATATTCACAACATCCGTAATTTCATCGCCTTTGTAACCTTTCCACTCGCCGGAAATAACCGCTTTAGAGAAAGTTTCCATCTGATTTAAAACAGCGTTTACTTCTTCGGTGATGTTTTCGCCGTTAACTGTCAACGGTTTATTCGTTACATTTCTCAAAGCCGTATGCAAAACGGCGCGGCCTTCGGTTTCGTTGATTTTTTCGCCCGAAAACATCGCTTCGATTGCTTCTTTTAGCTGGCATTCTTTAGCTAATTGGATTAAAAGTGCCAGCGTTTTTTCGTCGATGCGGTTCTTAGAGAAATCGAACAAAATATCTTCAAACGTGATGGAGAATTTTTTAAAGCGATCCGGATCTTCGGCAAACAAATCTTTCATTTGTTTTTCGGCTATTTCCGGAAAGTAATCGCTGAGGTAACGGAAGGCTTCTGTTTCGGTAAAATTTATTTTTGGTAACATGCTCTTGGTTTTAGTTCAAAACTAATATTAAAAGAGAACAGTTGCGGAAATTGTTCTCAATAGTTTTGGAATAGAACAGATGATTTTATCAGAGTTAAATTTAGGGTGATAAAAGAAGCATTGTATAAAAGCCTCACCCTAAATCCCTCTCCAAAAGAGAGGGACTTGCCTTTTTATCGACTTTTGTGTAGCTGCTCCCTCTCCGGTGGAGAGGGTTGGGGTGAGGCGTTGAACCTATTTGCTAACCGAAATAACTGCTGATATTTTTGCGTTAAGCGGATCGCGGTAATCTACAAAGTACAAGCCTTTTGTTGTGGTGACAATTGCGGTGCCCTTGTACGTAATTACATCTTGCGCATCTAAACCATGAACTTGTTTTATCAACTGAATATCATCGGGTTTTGCTGCGCTAAAAATTTTCAAACCATCTGTTCCATCGCAAATTAATAACAGTTTTCCATCTTTTGCTAAACCCCGCGGACTGGTTAAAGCATAAGTTTTGATAAAAATAGGATTGGCTAAAGAAGTTATGTCGAGCACATCCATTTGATTAGAATATCCGCCGCAGCTTGTTCCGGCATGAAGGGTAACGTAAGCCGTATTTCCATCTGCAATAACCGGGTCGCAACTTCTGGCATGTGTAAATTGTGCCAACTTGGTTGGGTCATCAGGATTTTCAGTGCTATAAATAAACATTCCACTTTGCGAACCAATAAAAAGGTTGTTTCCAAAAGGAAATATGGTTTCGATATTTCCCTGGTTCATAGTTGTTTTTTTTACGAAGGTTGGATTGGAAGCATCGGCAGTATTAAAAACTTTTAAATCGAAATTGCTAACTGCATACATCCGGTCATTCAACAATCCGAACCGCGACATCGAGCCGCCCGTTCCGTTAGTAGTTGTTGAAGAACTGGAAGAAGCGTTCGTTGCGTATAAGTAACTTGGCGAATTTACTTTAGCATAAGCCATATCAACCCTAATCCAATCTGCAACCATTTTTGTAGTATCGGCAGAATGGCCGTAACCATAAAAATTATAATAATATTTTTCGGGAAAGATATTCGGAATTACTTTTTTCAAACTAGCCGAACTTGGGTTGCTGATATCTATCGTAACCAAATCCTGATTACAATCAGCATACAAAAAATTGCCTCTTACAGCAATATCATCGCAACCGGGAATCGGAATAAAAGCAACTTTCTGCGGCCGGTTAGCATTGGTAACATCTAAAATATGGACGCCTTTATTTACATCCACCAAAAACAAATAATTGTCGCGGATAAAAATCTTCCCGGCTTCAGCAATATCTCTAACCGGTCCACTTTTAATATTTGCCCTTACCTCAGCTTTGCTTTTAAAAACAGGCTTGTAATACGTGTAATGTTCTAAGTTGTCTTTTTTTGAACAGGAAGTAAGCAAGGAAATTCCAGCCATAAAAAGTATCGATAAAAGAAGTATTGGTTGTTTCATAATGATTTGTTTTGGGGTTTATATTGATCATTACGAAGCGGATTACAAGTTCGCTACAATCTGGAAAAAATTTTGCTGCTGTTTTTATTGATAAACATCAAAGCCAGTAATGAAAACTCATCTGCTTAAACTCACTCGTCTCCACCAAAATCCAAAAGGAGTTAAACCGCTGAAAAAATTTATATTGGCATGATGCGCAGTAAGATTCTTAATACGGCCCGCAGGAAATCCAATGGAATCTATCAGGATCGTGGTATCCGAAGTTAACTGATAAGTTGCAGTGTCTAGGGTTGTACCTTCTTTACTGTAAAGTTTACCATCGTTTCTAAAATCAAAACAATCGTTTGGTTTTCCTGCGTAGTATATCTTATTTTCGTGAAAAGCAGTTCCAGAATAAGTAGAATCGGTTACAACATTCCATTTTCCAAGAATGGTAGCGTTATTGTCAGCCGATTCTTTTTTACAGGAAGTTAGAAAAAAAGCAATGATTGCAATTAATCCAAAGGCAATGAAGTGTTTCATATTTTTCAATTTATTATTATTTGACAGAATATCTGATAGACGTGGGGTAAAAAAAATGGTGGTAAAAGCAGTATCATCGAAAGTTACAAAGGCCGAAAGTTGAAGCTCTGCCTAAATATTGTGAGAATGTTAGAAATGGTATTTTATCTGCTTAAACTCAATCTTCTCCAACCAGACATACCAAAAGTTATATAGTCAAGCGTTTTTAGATTACTGTGATGCGCAGTAAGATCCGCAATACGTAACGTAGGTAAAATTTTTCCAAAAATCAGGATTGTTGAATTGGAAGTTAATTGATAAGTTGCCGTATCCAAAGTTGTACCTTCTTTGCTGTAAAATTTTCCATCGTTCCTGAAATCAAAATAATCGCCCGGTTTTCCTATGTAATATACTTTGTTTTCGTAGCAACAGCCACCTTTAAAGTAAGTAGAATCAGTTACAATATTCCATTTCCCGATAATCGTAGCGTTACTGTCAGCCGAGTCTTTTTTACAGGAAGTTAGAAAAAAAGCAATGATTGCAATTGATCCAAAGGTGATGAGGTGTTTCATATTGTTCGATCAGGTTGTTTGTTTCGACGTTTACATCAATCATTACGAAGCAAACCTACTGTTTCGCTACATTCATCAAAAGAAAATTTCAATACTGTTTTTATCGACCTAAAACTGGTAACTAACAGTTCACTTCCGCCAAAACCAAATTTCTATATTTGCGGCATGACAAAAGAACAAGTTCAAGACTTGAGGGATCGAGTAACTTCCCTGAGGAGGCATCTTTGACGTTGATACTAAATTATATCGCTTAAAAGAAGAAGAAGACATCACGCTGGCACCTGATTTTTGGGACGATTCTAAAAAAGCCGAGAAAGTGTTGGCTTCCATGAAAAGCAAAAAAACATGGACCGATGCTTTTAAAGCCGTTGAAACTTCGGTGGAAGATACGGTGGTAATGGCAGAAATGAACCAATCCGGCGACGCATCTGATGAGGAAGCCAAAGAGCAATACGATCTCACCCTAAAACAATTAGAAGACCTGGAATTTAAAAATATGCTTTCGGCGGATGAAGATCAGTTGAATGCAGTTTTGCAAATTACAGCAGGCGCAGGCGGAACCGAAAGTTGCGATTGGGCAAGTATGCTGATGCGGATGTACACGATGTGGGCGCAAAAACACGGTTATAAAGTAAGCGAACAGGATTTCCAGGAAGGCGAAGTTGCGGGCGTAAAAACAGTAACGCTGCAAATTGAAGGTGATTTTGCGTATGGTTATTTAAAAGGCGAAAACGGCGTGCATCGTTTGGTGCGCATTTCTCCGTTTGACAGTAACGCCAAACGCCATACTTCTTTTGCATCGGTTTATGTGTATCCGCTGGTGGATGACACGATTGAAATTGACGTAAATCCGGCTGATATTGAGTTTGAAACTTTCCGTTCGGGCGGTGCTGGTGGTCAGAATGTGAACAAGGTAGAAACTGCGGTTCGATTATACCACAAACCTTCTGGCATCATCATTAAAAACCAGGAATCGCGCTCGCAATTGCAGAATAAGGAAAATGCAATCCGGTTATTAAAATCGCAATTGTACGAAGCTGAATTGCGCAAGCGAATGGAAATCAGCAACGCAATTGAAGGTGCAAAAATGAAAATTGAGTGGGGTTCGCAAATCCGAAACTACGTTTTGCATCCGTATAAATTGGTAAAAGATGTGCGGACAAGTCACGAAACTTCAAACGCGCAAAGTGTTTTGGATGGTGATTTGGATGAATTTTTAAAAGCGTTTTTAATGGAATTTGGCGGGAATAATTAAAAGAAGGTGAAAGGCGGAAAGCTGAAAGTGTAGTAACGGTCACAAATAATTATGTAAATTCAACATAAAAATCTTAGTAATATGGTAATTGAAAGAACAAGCGAAGAAGTGATTATCAGGCTTCCGGCTTATGTTGACACCGATGAACTTCAAAGTTTAATTGACTATTTAACATATAAAGAAGCAACTGCCAAATCCAAAGCCAAACAATCCGATGTTGATGTTTTAGCAACAGAGGTGAAACAAGGTTGGTGGACAAAAAACAGAAGTCGCCTCGTTAAATGAAAATTGTTGTTGACACCAATATTATTTTCAGTACATTACTGAATTCAAACAGTACTATTGGAAACCTTTTGTTTAACTCCGACAAATACTTTCAATTTTATAGTTGCAGTTATATGCGTTATGAAATTCAAAAGCACTGGGAACGATTAAAAAAGATTTCAAAATTGCCGGACGAACAATTGCAAATTTCTTATATACAAGTACTTTCAAAATTAAAGTTTATTAACGAAGAAATTATTCCGGTAGAGATATGGTTGGATGCGGAAGAAATCACAAAAGATGTGGATATAGACGATATTGACTTTGTAGCACTGACAAAGTTTTTAAAAGCCACTTTATGGACAGGCAATAAAGTCCTTCATAACGAGCTAAAAAAACGCAGCCTTAAAAAGGTAGTTAATACGGCAGAATTACTCACACTTCAAAATACGAAAAGCGGGAGATAAATAGTGTAAGTAGGTTTTATTTTGCAAATGCTGTTTTTATCACACCAATTTTAAGTCGATAAAAACAGCATTTGTATTTAAAATTGAATTAAGAATGCGGATGTTCTTCACTCGCAATCATCAACAATTCTGTCAACTCTTCCACTTTTTCTGTTGAGCCGGAATTTTCATAGGAACTGATTAAATTCCGGATAATCCGTTTGATAATTTCCAGGTTGCTGCAAGGTTCGTAATACTGTTTTTCGGGTTTTAGGTTGAGTTGTTTCAGGAACATATCTACATCACGCTTCCCAAAAATAAAACCTTTATTAAACGTGTTGATGTAAAAAAGAATGCCATTTTCTGTTTCTGGTTGGGCACTTTCATCTACATAAGCTAAAATAAAATGCTGCGGCAAGTTAACGCCGTAAACCGGAATATCCAGCTTTTGTGCAATAACCGAGTAAATAATGGCAAGTGAAGGTTGGTTACCTTTCTTCATTTCCATTACCTGACTGATGTAGGAATATTGTGGATCTTGGTGGTTAACGGTGTTGCCGCTAAAACCATAAATGTTGTAGAAAATATGGTTCATTAGCTTGATTTTTTCTACCGCGCTGGCTTCGTACAACATTTGCAGCCAGATGTCGCGTTTGATGGCTTCAATTTCGTTGATGACTTTTTGCTCATCCAAATCAGGATAAGGGTATTTGTTGATGATTAAGGCACCACGCAGCAAATCAAAAGCACCGCTTTGGCACCACAATTTTAAATCGTTTTTAAGGTTCGAAAACTGGATTTCGTGCACTAATTGTGCAATACGTTCTTGCAAAAGCGGGTCGAAAGCACTTTCCCAGGCTTCTTCTAAATGACTAACCACTTCTGCACCATAAGAAAACAGCTTTTGGTGCACGTGGTTAAATATTTCCTGGTCAGGATCGTCCAATAATTTTACTAAAGAGGTTATTTCGGATGGATTGAGCATAAACGAAACCGGTTTTTAAAATAACACTTATTTCAAATATAAATTATCTTTGGCACATGTTCAACTGGAGATTTGCCAGCGATTATTTTAAACATTACCTCAGCGCAAAAAGCAGGCACGGCGTGCACTCGCCTTTTGTGTATGAGCTAATTGATAATGTGATCTACGATTTCAATGCCAAAACCGATTATTTGCCAATCGAACAGATCAGGCAGCAACTGTTGCAAAGCAAATCCAAGGTTACCATTGTTGATCTGGGTGCAGGTTCGCACATCAATAAAAACCAGGTAAAAGAAGTACGGGAAATTGCAAAAAACGCCTTAAAAACACCACGGATGGCGCAACTGATTTACCGTTTGGTAGCGCATTTTGAGCCGAAGAATTTGATCGAGTTGGGCACTTGTTTGGGTGTAACTTCTTTGTATTTGCACCGTGCAAACCCTTCGGCACAACTGACGACCATTGAAGGCTGCCAGGAAATTGCCAACGTAGCCATTAAAAACTTTGAGGTTTTGGATGCGGAGAATATCAATCTCGTTGTTGGAAATTTTGACCAGGTTTTGCCGGAAGTATTACAAAAATCGGAACTTGTTGATTTTGTTTTTATTGATGGTAACCACACCGAGGAAGCGACTTTACGCTATTTCGCTTGGATTTTACCAAAAGCTTACGATAAAACAGTGATCGTTTTTGATGACATTTACTGGAGCGAAGGCATGAAAGCTGCCTGGAAAAAAATTAAGCAACATTCGCAAGTTTCCGTTACGGTTGACTTGTTTTGGATTGGCTTAGTTTTCTTCAAAAAAGATCAGGTGAAAGAAGATTTTAAGGTGCGATTTTAAAAAACCGATTTTGATCTCTTCGCTCCAATCCAATCTCAAATTTCCTCGCTCTCCGCTCTTCTTCAAAAAGCTTCACCCAAACTCAAATAAAATCCAGATTGCCGTTTTTCGCCAGCCGGTTTTTCTCCAACGCCATAATCTGCACGGATGCTGATGCCTTTTTCTACATCAAAAAAATAACGCATTCCGCCGCCGTAGTTTGGTTTTAGTTGATTAAATGTGAATACAGAATTGTAAACAGTTCCTGTTCCGCCAAAACCAACTACGGCTACGCGATCACTCAATCGATAACGTAATTCTGATTGTAAGGCTACAATATTTCGATCGCGAAAACGGCCACCGTAATAACCACGCATCAACTGGTCGTTACCCAAAGTTTGTAGCAAATAAAAAGGTGTGTTGCTGCCGGTTGTAAATTCGTAACTGCCGTTAAAAGCCAAAACTAATTTTTTTGTTAGGGAGTTGAATTGACGGAAATCAAAGTTTAAATAACCGCCATTGTAATCAGAACGATTGATGTTACTGATCAATCCGCCATTTAAATTTACATACCAGCCTTTTAGAGTATAAGTATTTGTGTTTCGGCTATCTAAGATCAAACTCGGGCCGTAAAATAAATTGCATCCGCCTTGTTTACCTGGAATATTAGTGTTCGAAAAAATGCCTCCCGGCTGGTTATCTTCAAAAGAATCCTGCTCGTAATCAACATTCAACCCTAAAAAAAGGTGGGTAAAAACAGCTTTTTCTGCACCGGCAATAAAATGAAAGCGTTTTTGGGTGAGCAAATCTTTATTGATACTGCTTGTGTTGTTACCAATTCCGTAAAAATTAAAAGGGAAGTTGGAGTAGCCAATATCTCCGGTTAAATGATAGGTATTTTTCGGCAGCCAGTAATCGGTTTTTAAGCTAATTCGGCTTTGATTTTTAACCGTGTAAGAAACCGGCAAATACAAGTTTGAAACCTTGGTGTTGTGGTTTGCCGTATCAGCATAAAAAGAATACAAAGCAGCAACGCCAATTTCCAGTCCCGTTTCCTGCGCAAAAGCAACCAGCGGCAACGGTAGCAAACTGCTTCTTTTACTGCTGTCTTTTTCCAGGAACATCTTCCGGATAAACCTTGGCTGTGCTGCTGCAAGTTGGACGCACAAGAAAATAGGCAGTAAAAGAAGTATCCGTTTCATGAAAAATTTGGGGGCGAAGATAACCGATCTGTCAGTTTTTTAGGCTGATTATATTCATCGGGATATCCAAATCCTGTTACTTTAAAATTTATATTTTTGCAAAAAGATTATTATACGGCGATGAATACAGAAAGAGGACCAATATCTCAATTTATAGAAAAAAATTATTTGCACTTTAATGCGGCAGCTTTGGTTGATGCGGCGAAAGGTTATGAAACCCATTTACTGGAAGGCGGAAAAATGATGGTAACGTTGGCCGGTGCAATGAGTACGGCTGAGCTTGGAATTTCTTTGGCTGAAATGATTCGGGAAAATAAAATTGCCATTATTTCCTGCACCGGGGCAAATTTGGAAGAAGATATTATGAACCTGGTGGCACATTCTCATTATAAACGCGTTCCTAATTATCGCGATTTAAGTCCGCAGGATGAATGGGATTTGCTCGAAGACCATTACAACCGTGTTACAGATACCTGCATTCCGGAAGAAGAAGCTTTCCGCCGTTTGCAAAAACATATTTACAAAATTTGGAAAGATGCGGACGATAAAGGCGAGCGTTATTTTCCGCACGAATACATGTACAAAATTTTAAATAGCGGCGAGTTAGAACAGTATTACGAAATCAACCCCAAAAATTCGTGGATGCTGGCTGCTGCCGAGAAGAATTTGCCAATTGTGGTTCCGGGTTGGGAAGATTCTACCATGGGGAATATTTTTGCTTCTTACGTAATCAAAAATGAAATCAAGCCCACAACCATGAAAAGCGGGATTGAATATATGGCTTGGCTGGCAGACTGGTATATAAAAAATTCTGAAGGAAAAGGGATTGGATTTTTCCAAATCGGCGGCGGTATTGCAGGCGATTTCCCGATTTGTGTTGTGCCGATGCTTTACCAGGATATGGAAATGGATAAAATACCTTTTTGGAGTTATTTCTGCCAAATTTCTGATTCTACCACTTCTTATGGTTCATATTCTGGCGCCGTACCTAACGAAAAAATAACTTGGGGCAAATTAGACATCCATACGCCTAAATTTATTGTAGAATCTGACGCTACAATAGTAGTTCCATTGATATTTGCGTGGATTTTAAAACAATAATTTATATATACAAATTTTTATGT
>CAZZVO010000086.1:0-14170 GCA_964657505.1 uncultured Mucilaginibacter sp. | reverse complement strand
TTTTAAGAATACAAAAAACAGCAATTTGGCAAAACGCGCGTTTTCGCTCCAGCTCAACTTTCCTTTATAATTGATCTTTTAGGTTTACCATAAATAAATGGATAACAATAGGTAAAAGAAGCATTTATTATTAAGTACAATAAACATAACTTGTTCATTTTTAACTGTATAAATACATCTTCCTATAGTTAATTTTATATGAGTACGCCAACTACTTAAAAATCAGACAACTACAGCTTAATTTTAAATCAATTCTCTAATATTACTGTTTATTTCGAATCAATTGCCACCTTTCAACAGTCGATAACTGCTTGTTTTCTCAAAATGTTCCCTTGTAAATTCTTATTGGTAGATGATCTAATCATTATATCTCAGCTTAACTAAGATTGATCAACCCAATTTAATTAATCTTATTATTTATATACCTTTAATGATGCTTCTTTTATCGTTAATCTATTACAGCTATCGTGATTATTATAAAAACAGTTGATAAAAGAAGTATACTCATATCATTATAACTTAGAAGAAAACTCTCAAATTTAGCACGTTCTTGCACCAACCAACAACGCTTTTATGAAATTGCATTACCCAATATTGATTGCATCAATAATGATGAGCACTAAAATATCTGCACAAAATAATGCGCCGGGACATCCAAAGTTAATTGAGGTTGCAGCGTTTGGCCATTACCAACCTATCGGAGTGGCAATTACTAAAACCGGGCGGCTATTTGTTACTTTCCCACACAATAAGATTTATGAATTTGGCGTGGCCGAGATCATCAATGGACAAAAAAAACCTTACCCAGATGCAGATTGGAACCATTATGATCTTGCAAAACCAGAAACGCACTTTATTAATGCACAAGCCGCCTGGCCGGATAGCGAAAATAATTTGTGGATACTCGATCCTGCAAACCCGGAGGATAGCCCAGCAATTGCCGCTGGCGTTAAATTATTAAAAATTAACCTGGCAACAAACAAAGTAGAACGCGTTTATCGGTTTGAAGACCTTCCGCGCGAAAAAATAGCTTTAAACGATGTAAGAGTTGATGTGCGCCGGCAACTTGCATACTTTTCGGAACCAAAAACTGCGTCTATTATTGTGCTGGATTTAAAAACTGGTAAAAGCAGGGTGGTTTTAAAAGAAGATAAATCCACCAAAGCAGAACCAGGTTTTAAACTGCATATCGATGGCAAAGATGTGGTTGACCAAAACGGAAAAGCTTTCAGTTCTAATGTCAACGGTATCGCACTCACTCACGATGGCAAGTACTTTTATTTCCGCGCCATCAACCAAGAGAAATTGTACCGAATTGCGACCGAATATTTGGCCAATCCAAATCTGACTAACGCAGAACTCTCTGCCAAAGTAGAAACAGTTGCCGAAACCGGCGTTTCGCATGGCATGATTGCAGATGATAAAGGCAATATTTTCCTTACAGATTCTCCAAATAAAGCTATTCGTTACGTAACAGAGAATGGAAAACTGAAAACTTTAGTGCAGGACGAAAGGCTGATCTGGCCGGATACTTTTTCTATTGGTGCTGATGGATATCTTTATCTTACCTGCTCACAAATCAACGGGACTAAAAAATACAACAACGGAGAAGACAAGGTAGCTTATCCGTTTCGGTTGTATAAAATCAAACTTCCTTAATAGTTACAGTTATCATTACCAAAAACTTTTACTGTTTATCAACGCATTTTCAAACCGAATAAACTGCATCAATTAAATTTCTATGCTTCTTTTATCCCTATATTTATGGTGATAAAAGAAGCATTACATCATTAAAATGAAAAAAACTATACTCTTCCTATTTGCTTTTGCCGTAGCAATCCCTTTTGCAAACGCACAACTTAAACCTGTTAGTTACCAGGACGGCAGCCAGAAATTAACCGGATTGGCAATTACACCACAATCTTCAACACAAAACAAGGCCGGGATTTTAGTTTTGCCCGCCTGGTTAGGTATTGATGCGCATGCAAAAGATACAGCCGAAAAACTCGCTAAATTAGGTTATTATGCTTTTGTGGCCGACATTTACGGCGAAGGCAATTATCCGAAAAACCAAGCCGAGGCCGGGAAACTGGCTGGTTCTTACAAAAAAGATTTCAGGGGATATCAGCGGCGCATCAGTTTGGCCATGCAGCAATTGATCAAATCCGGTGCTGATCCTTCCCGTATCGTGGTAATTGGTTTCTGTTTCGGTGGTACAGGTGCGCTGGAAGTTGCCCGGGCAAATTTTCCGGTAAAAGGCGTGGTTTCGTTTCATGGCGGGTTGGGGAAAGACAGCAGCCGCGCTTCGGAACAAATCAAACCAAAAGTTTTAGTTTGCCACGGTGCGGATGATCCTTACGAACCGCAAGCAGAAGTTTTAGCTTTCCAACGCGAAATGCGCGCCAGCAAAGCCGATTGGCAAATGGTTTTTTACGCCAAAGCAGTCCATTCTTTTACCGATCCTGATGCCGGGAACGATAACTCTAAAGGTGCGGCTTACAACGAATTAGCGGCAAAACGTTCTTGGGAGCAAATGAAAATGTTTTTGAACGAGATTTTGTAGCTGGGGTTTTAGTTTAAACTTCGTCCCAAAAATCCAAATTCGAACTCGTTTACCAATGCTTCTTTTAACACATAATATTTGGGTGCATAAAAGAAGCATTTCTTTTATATACATCGGCACAAAATCCTAACCTGCCCGTCAGAAAAAGCTTTACAAAACAGGATTCTGATTTTCGAGGAATTCCAAAAACAGTTTTTGGCAGAAATGGAAAAGCTCGATCGCTTTTAAACCGTTTTCGGTGACGGTGGTATTTCCGCCGCCTTTTCCGCCACGTTGTGCCACAATTACCGGCGCACCCAATTGCTCGTTCATGTGTTTGATCATTTCCCAAGCTTGTTTGTACGACATTTTCATTTGTAAAGCCGCCTGCCGTAAAGAACCGGATTGTTGGATGCGTTCTAACAATTCTACCCTTCCCGCGCCAAGCACCGGCCCTTCTTCTGTTTCCAGCCAAACCCGTCCGCTTAATTTCAATTGCTTTTTTTGTACCATAAATGATGCAGGATGAAAAGTTTTGAAGGATGATCTGCAAATTAACAATACCATCCCGGCTTTTAGTGCATAGATTTGGTGCGAAATTAAGCTTGAGGTAAAAGGAAGGTTTAAATGCTGTTTTTAGCACCTAAAAACTGATAACAAATCTGTATTGCTGATCAGCTCAAAAAAGAATGGTCTCAATAATCAGCAGAAATACGGGTTATTTTAAAATATCGTCAACAAAACAAGATGGAAAAAGTCTCCAAATCGTACGCGATGCTTCACGCCAAATGCCCGCGCTGCCGCAAAGGCAATATGTTTGCCACCAGTATGTACGGTTTCCGTTTGCAAAAAATGTACAAATACTGCCCTTACTGCGGCTTTGTGTTTGAGCAAGAACCAGGTTATTTTTATGTAGCGATGTTTGCCAGTTACGCATTAAATGTGGCCGAAATGATATCCGCCGTAGTTGCCATTTATGTCATCACTGGCAAAACGCAATCGGCCTGGTTTTATATTTCCGTAATTTTAGGCATCTCGTTTATTTTGTCGCCTTTTAACTTTCGGTATTCCAGGGTGATGCTTTTGTACTGGTTAACCCCAAAGCAAGTAAAATATCACCCCGATATTAAACCAATAGATAGTTATCAGGAAAAAGCAGACAACTTCTAAAACCACCTAAAACAGATTTAGGCCGATAAAAAAAGCATTGCCTTTCTTGCTGATCAAACTTTATTTTGCGGCCAGGTTAACGTTCTGCAAAACTGTAAATTCTGTCCGGCGGTTTAACTGCCTTCCGGCCGGGTTATCTTTTCCGTTTGGTAATTTATTTGGCGCAACCGGTCGCGTTTTGCCGTAACCTTTTGCTATTACTTTTTCCGAAGGAATTCCCATCGCGACCAGATAATCAACACAAGATTGTGCCCGCGCCTGCGACAATTTCAAGTTGTACAAACTGCCGCCAATTCCATCTGTATGTGCGCTCAGTTCGATCTTGATTTGCGGATTATCTTTCATGATATTCACCAGCGTATCCAAAATTACTTTCGAAAGCTGGCGCAAATTGGCTTTGTTGTAATCGTAAAAAATATCTTTTAATACGATTGGTTTACCAATAACAAACGGTTTAAGGCAAATTTCGGGATTGGTCAACGAATCGGTGTGATGATCAATTCCGATTTTCGCGGGTGATCTTTTGCTGAAATAATTTTCCTTTTCAACAATCAACCGGTATAATTTTTTTGTGGGAAGCTCAAATTTATATTTTCCGGCGGCATCGGTCATCATTTCTTTGATGCTTTGTTTCGACAGCGAATCCATCAGTGTTACTTTCGCGCCTTCCAACGGTTTCTGCTGATCGCAATCTAACACCAAACCAGAAACTAAATAAGTTGGCGCGATGATGCTGTTTTTAACGGTATAAAGTTCGAGGCAGCAATCCGATTGCCGGTCGGAACTGATATAAGCGAAATCCGGCTGATTTGGATCAGGCGAAAAATACAAATCATCTTTTGCCGAATTCATCGGAAAACCCATATTTATCGGTGTTGTCCATTTTCCGGTTTCGCCTAAACTTTCCATAAAATCAAATCCGCCTAAACCTGTAAATCCTTTCGAGCTATATATCAGCTTCTTTTGCAGCGTGTTATAATATGGCGCTTGCTCGTCCATCGCCGTATTTATTTTATGGCCGAGATTAATGGAAGAAACCGGATTGCCGTTATCATCCAAATCGCTCATCCATAAATCGTAGCCGCCAGTTGTTCCCGGTTTGTTAGAAGCGAAGTATAACTGCTTTCCATCCTGCGTAACAAACGGTTGTATTGCGTTAAAACCTTCTACATTAACGTTGATGTTTAGCTTTTGCGGGGCGCCCCAACCGTCGTTTCCGCTTTTTTCACTCTTGTAAATGGCATGGAAAGTTTTGTTGCCTTGCTTAAACCAATACGTAAAATACAAACGTTTTCCGGTTGGATCCAAAGCTGGCGTTCCCCATTCTGCTTCTTTGTTTGCCAATAATGGATTGTCCTTAAACTGAACCTGCTTTAAATCCGCATCGCCCGTACTGTTTTTATCGGCATAAAAAATGCGGTTTAAATGCGGCGGCATTTTTTTGGTATTTGGCGGAGAAGTGTAACGCGAAGAAGTTAACCAATAATCGTTTTTCCCGGTTTTGCTGAGGGAATAGTTCGAGCCATCAGAATTCCAGTTTCCTTTAAACTTGGTTACTTCGATTGGCTTTGGCGATTGATATTCCTTTTTTGCAAACCGGCAGTTGGCAATTTCCTTGTTGGCCAGTTCATCCAATTTTTTATCCGGATGATTACTGGCCAAAAACTGTTCTAACTGCTTGATTGATTCGTCGAAATTCTGCGTGGCGCGCAAACATACGCCATACCAAAGCCTTGTATTTGGGTATTTTGTCGCATCAGGCTGAGCTAAGACTTTGAAATACCACGGACTCGCATTTACATAATTCTCAAACAAACGGTACGATTCGGCCAGTTGAAACTCCAGGTAAGTTTGGTCGTAGGTTCTGGTTTTTTTATTGCGTTTGTTGGTTGTTAAATATGGGTCGCTTTCGTTGCCGTTCAGTTCCACATCGTGTGTGGCTTTCTGGTAATAAACCGAAGCGGCGTAATAATCTTTCTCCGCAAAAGCCTTATCGCCTAAAACTTTATAATCGGTTATCGCCTGTGCGTGTAAAAAAACAGGTGCTAAAAACAGTATCAAAAGTGTAGCAGATTTTTTCATGTTTTTGAAGGTTATAATCGTGGACAAACTTCTTCTGGTTCCTGGATCCGTTTGCGGAAAATATAGGACAGCGAAAGTTCTAAACTGCCTTGGCCTTGTGTGGCGCGGTTTAAAGAAGAGCTGTTTACATCGTAGCTAAACCCAATCACTGTGCTTTTAAAATGATAACCTACGTTGGCTACGGCCGCATCATTCATTCGGTACATGCCGCCCAAAATCAGTTGGTTGCCGCCGTTAAACTGCAATTGGGTGTAAGCACCGAGCGCAAAAATTTTGTTTTCCTGCTGGCGGATATAAATTACGTGAGGTATCACACTAAATAATTCGGAAGCCTGGATGCGCACGCCGCCATGAATATCGTAACGCAACGGGATGCGCGAATTTGCCGTGGTAGCAAAAGGATCTTTGGAAGGTGCCAGATGGTTCACGCTAAAACCACCAAATATATTGGCAGTTTTAAGCGGATTAGCATCGTAATAAAACACACCTGCATTGGCATCAAAAACGGTGGTATTGGTTGAATTGAAGTTTTCGAGCGAAGGCAAACTTGCATTGTAACCAACGGTTGGGTCGTACTGATTTCCGAATTGGAACTTATTCATGTCGAAACTCCGGTTAATCATCCCGGCCTGCAAACCGAAATTGATGTGTTTGTAGCTATCGTTCGAAACAATAATTCCGTACGAAGCAGAACCGTAAGCCGCAAAATAGTTAAACCCGGAAGAGCCGGCTTGCTGATCAATCACGTTTACACCAACACCAATTTTGCTGGTCGGACGGTAATCCGCAGAAATTGCCGTAGTAGAATATGGGTTTGAGGAGATCGACGCCCATTGGTTCCGGTAATTGGCGTTTATCCGTGCATCACCATTAATTACACCAGTTAAAGCCGGGTTAAGCCATAAAGGATAAGCATAATATTGCGAAAAATGCGGATCGATCTGTGCCGAAAGTAGCCGTGGAACCAATATCCAGGCTACAGAGAATAAAATAATCAGGTTCTTTCTCATCGTATTAAAGTTATAGTTCCTTTCGTTTTCACGGTTTGTCCGTCGTTGGTTACTGCTTCTACATAGTAAGTATATACGCCTACCGGCTCATTGGTGCCTTTGTAAGTGCCGTCCCAACCGTTTGCCTGTGAGTTGGATTTGAAGATCAATTCTCCCCATTGCGAATACACGCTAAAGCTGACAGTTTTGATGGTATTGCCGTAAACCATCAGCACATCGTTATGGCCGTCGCCGTTTGGCGTAAAGGCGTTTGGCACCCAAACCAGGTTGCCAACCGGGTTAGCGCTTGTGCCGGTAACGGCCTGTGAATTAGCGCTGGTTTGGCAATCCAAAGTTCCTTTTGCACGAACAATTAAGGTTACGCTTCGGGCAGGCTGCAATCCGGAAACGGTGTAACTAAGTGTGTTGCCAGCTCCCGGAGAAATAAAAGTGGCGCCATTATCCAGACTGATTTCGTAACCGGAAGCGCCGGTTACTGATGTCCAACCAAACTTAATGTCCGTTGCCGTCGTGCTGATCACACTCAGCGTTGGCGCGTTCAGTTTGCTACCAACTGTAACGGCAGCCGCTGTTCTGGTTGGCGCAGTACAACCTTCGCTACTTACTGTTTCTATATAATAAGTGGTATTTGCGGTGATGGCTGGCGTGGTATAAGTACTTCCGGTATAAACCGCAGTTCCGCCGGTTGCTGATAAATACCAGTTAAAAGAAGCATTTGCGGTAGTGCTGCTTGCGGTAAGTGTAACCGGACTACCAGCACAAATAACTGCTGTTGCCGGACTAACCGTTGCTGCAACCGGCGCTGCTTTTACACTTGCTGTTGCGGCAGTTCGTGTTGCGGATGTACAGCTTCCATTCACAGTAGCATCAACATAATAAGTTGTGTTTGCGCTGATGGCTGGCGTAGTGAAACTGGTTCCGGTGTAAAGCAAAGTTCCGCCGGTGGCTGCATCAAACCAGTTGTAAGCATAACCCGTTTGCGGATTGGCTACACTAAAAGTTACCGAAGAACCGTTGCAAACCGAAACTGCATTATTAGACAGTAAAGGTGCACTCGGCGCAGTTGTAACCATAACATGTGCAGCCGTCATTCCGGAACTTGTACAACCGCCAGCATTTACTGCATCAACATAAAAATCTGTATTAGCTGAGATCGGCGCTGTTACAAAAGTGCTTCCTTCAAATAATTTATTTGTCTTTGCCGGAGAATCAAACCAGCGGTAAGTTACACCTGCAACCGGAGAAGCAACCGTAAACGTAGCTTTTCCTCCAGAACAAACAGTAGCAGCGTCGTTAGCCAATGTTGGTGCAACAGGCAAAGCATTTACATTAACCGTTACGGCTAAGCGGGAAGAAGGATTACAGCTTTGACTGCTGGAAGCCGCAACATAATAAACCGTATTAGCTTGTAAAATTGGTGTGGTAAACTGGTTGCCTGTAAAAATAGCTGTACCGCCAGTTGCATCGCTGTACCAGTTGTACGCTATGTTTGATTGCGGATTGGCAATGCTGATCGTGGTTGTACTTCCCTGGCAAGCATTTAATCCGCCTGGTTGAACGGTTGGCTGAGCAGGAACCGGTACAACCGTTATAGTTGCCGCCGTGCGCGATGTACTGGTGCAATTTGTACTGTTTGTAGCCTCAGCATAATAAGTTGCATTGGCTGTTAAATTTGTTAGGGTAAAAGAAGTACCGGTATAAACTGGCGTTCCGCCGGTCGCCACAGCGTACCAGTTATAAATTAAGTTCGACCCGGGATTTGCAATGGATAACGTAATTGTTCCACCGTTGCAAACGCTGTTTTGTGCAGAAGTTAAAGTCGGCGCAGCTACTGCGCTGTTTACTTGTACCATTGCAATAGCACGGTCGCCGTTGTTGGTACAAGTTCCGTTTGTGGTTCTTGCCTCAACATAAAAATTGGTGTTTTGGGTGATGGCTGGCGTTGTATATTTTATCCCGGTAAAAACAGCATTCCCTCCGGTTTGGCTGGTAAACCAATCGTAGCTTACGTTAGTTTCCGGTGCGCTTACTTCCAGCGTAGCCGAACTTCCGGCACAAACTGTTACGTTGTTATTAACAAAAGTTGGCTGCGCCGGGCGAGGGTTAACGGTTACCGCAACATCAGTACGGCTGCTGCTCGGACAGCTTCCATTCGCAATTTCCGCATAAAAATGTGTGCTTGCGAAAATTGGCGTGGTTTGCAGGTTAGCGCCGATAAACATTAAAGTGCCGCCGGTTGGTGCATCGTACCATTTAACAATGTTAGTACCGGCGTTGGTAACGGCCAGGTTAACGGTTTCGCCGGAGCAAATGGTGATGTTGGCTTGTGCAACCGCAGGCGCAGCCGGAATAGGTGTTACCGTAGCCATCGCCGCAACTCGAACCGGGTTTACGCAATTGCTTGCAGCGCGCTTGCTTTGCACGTAATAAGTCGCGTTTGCAGTTAAAGGCTGCGTGGTGAAAGTTGTGCCGGTGTAAACTAAAGTTCCGCCGGTTGCAGCATCAAACCAATCGTAAACGATGGCGTTTCGAGCGTTTGCAATCTGGAAAACGGCCGAACTTCCCGCGCAAATGGCAATTGGATTTTTTGTTAAAGCCGGAAGTTCCACCTGCTTAGTTGCATAATAAACTTGCAGCGTAGTTAAGGCAGATGCCGTACCGGAATTGAATTGCAGTTCCACCCGATCATAAACAGCACGTGGCGCAAATTTTAACAAAGCGCGGTCTCCTCCGGCCAAAACCTGAACGCTAACTGCATTGCTGTTAACGTTTCCCTGGTCGTTATTAGAATTTGTGCCGTTGAAAGAAGTAAGCGAAACATTGCTCAAAGACTGCACATTTAAAGTTGCGCCGGGCACGCGAACCAGTAGTTTAACGGTATCGCCAACAACGCCTTGATCAGCAAAAATTAGTCTTTGGGTGATATTTCCTCCCGCTAAACCTACTGGAATATTGAATTGAGCGAAGTTTGTCAGGTCGGCATCAACGGCATTATTCGGATTGTTGATCGTACATCCCACACACAAATTGTTAACGTTATTGGTTTGGGTGGAAGCCAGATCACAAGTCGTAGAAAAAACAGGATCAACAGAAATGGTGGTTGCCGTGCGCATCACGCTTACACAACCCGAAGCAGAAACAGCTTCAGTATAATAAGTTGTGCTGCTGCTTAAAGCTGGCGTAGTAAACGTTGCACCTTCAAAAATTGGCGTTCCGCCTTGTGCCGAAGTGTACCAGCGATAAGTTAAATTAGGTGTGGCCGAAGTTGCCGTTAACGTAGCGGTCTGTCCGGCAGAAACCTGTGAATTTGCCGGGTTAACCGTAACAGTCGGTGCTGTTGGCGCTGGGTTTACGGTAACATCTACCTTAACTTTATCTGGACTGGTACAGGAACCGGAAACCGCTTGTACATAGTAAGACTGATTTGCCGTTAAAGTCGGCGTTGTAAAGTTTGCACCGGTGTAAACAGGCGTGGTAGCCGTCGGGCTGTCAAACCACTGAAAAACAACCCCGGTTTGTGGTGATGAAGCAGTTAATGTTGCTGAAGAACCAGCACAAGTTTGCGCGGCACTTTGCGTAACAACCGGATCGGTAACCGGGGCAGCAACAGTTGCTGTTACCATTTTGCGGGACTGACTGGTGCATTGCGCGGCAGCCGCAGCTTCAACGTAAAAATTGGTGGTGGTTTTTAAGCTGTCGGAAACGAAAGTATTTCCGGTAAAAATTGGCGTACCACCGGTTGCAGCCGTGTACCAGTTATAGGTTATGCCTGCCACATTTTGGGTAGTAAAAGAAGCACGTTGGTTGTAGCAAACCGTAACCTGATCTGCTGTAACAACCGGAACTGCAGGCGGAGGTGTAACCGTAATTGTTACAGGCGTGCGTACAACTTGCACACAACCAGTTGTCGTCCGGGAAGCTTCCGCATAATAAGTGGTAGTTGCGGTTAGCGGTGGCGTAGTAAAATTATTGCCGGTAAAAACAGCATTGCCGCCGGTTGGCATGGTGTACCATTTTATGGTTATGTTATTTGGAACGGTTGCGCTGATCGTAGTTTGAGAACCGGCACAAGCGGTTACATTCGCGTTGGCGATAACAGGCGCGGCAACTTCTTCGGCAGCATCAAAAATCTTCAACGAAGTTAAAACACCTGTAGCGGTTGAATTTAGACGGATTTCTACCCGGTCGAAATCTTTAGTAGCTAAAAATGCAACGCGGATGCGGCTTTGATCTGTCAAAACACGAACGTTAGCTGCGTTATTATTAACAGCGAAACGATCATTGTTATAAGTCGTTCCGTTATAAGTTGCGAGTTGAATTTGTGAAAGAACGCTTACATCAACCAAATTTGTTGGCAGGCCGAGATCAACAATTACACTATCGCCTGCATTGCCAATATTGGGGAATTGCAAGGTTTGTTGTGCATAAGCATTTAACAAACCGGCAGCAACATTTAGCTGCGCATAAGTTGCGGTACTTTGATCAACCGAGTTCTGCGGATTAGAAACCGAACAACCAACACAAAGCAAACCGTTAACATCAGTGGTTTGTGCAGTTGCGGCATCGCAGGCAACCGGATTGCCTGTTGGCGTGGCCGGTGTGACCGTTGCCGTTACAGCAATCCGGTTAGCCGTGCGGCATCCCGTTGGAGAAACGGCTTCCACGTAGTAAGTGATATTTGTAGTAAGCGCGGGCGAAGTATAAACAGCACCGGTGTAAAAATTGGTGCCACCTGTTGCCGAATTATACCAGTTAAAAATAGCATCCGTAGAGGTGGAAGATGCGGTGAAAGTTGCAGTATTACCAGCAGTTACCGATTGGTTTATCGGCGTAACCGCAAAATTTAAAGGTGCCTGGTTTACATCCACCACAATAGCAGTACGATCTGGCGAAGTACATCCGCCTAAAGAAGCTTCGGCATAAAAAGTAGTGGTTGCGGTTAAAGGAGTTGTAGTAAAGGTGTTTCCAGTAAATAGTAAATTTCCGCCGGTTGCTGCATCGTACCATTTTACGGTGACGTTTGTAGCGGCGGTTGCGGTTAGGGTTGCGGTTTCGCCGGAGCAGATAGCGGTACTGTTAAACGTGGCGGTTGGTTTTACAGGTGGATCATCAACCTGAATAGAAACCGGGAAACGCGTTGCAACCGTGCAACCATTACGTGTATATTCTACATAATAAGTGGTATTGACGGTTAAAGCAGGCGTTGTGAAATTTGTGCCGGTAAAAACAGCATTGCCGCCGGTCGGCGTGGTAAACCAGTTAAACGTACCGGTTGTTGGCGAAGTAATGTTGATTTGCGCCGTACTTCCTCTACAAATTTCGGGATTGGTAATGCTGAAAACCGGTTGCGGAAATTGCTCGGCAGCGTAAAATACCTGAATCGAAGATAATGCCGATGCCGTACCCGAGTTCAACTGGATCCGAACTCGATCATAAGCAGCCGTTGCCGGAACGATGATGTTAAAGCGATTACTTCCTCCGCCTAAAACACCTACTTTTACGGTCGCGTCGCCAACGGTATAATTTCCTACAACGGTAGTTCCGTTAAGTACCGTAACCTGGATGCCATTCAACGCATTTACATCGGCCAAACCAACCGGCGTTTGCACGGCAATCTTGATCCGGTCGCCAGATAACCCGGTTTGCTGGAAAACCAGTTCTTGTACCGCACTTCCGCCTAAAAGTCCGGCCACTACATTAATGCTGGAAGCCGTTGTGGTATCAGCATCAATAGCTAAATTACCGTTGGTAACGCTGCAACCAACACAAATCGGATTGATGATGGTACTTTGCTGATTGGCAAAACTACAAGGTGCATTAGAATTTACGTTGACAGTTACGGTAGCCATCGTCCGGTTTGGCGAAGTACAACCATTGTTGTTTACTGCTTCTACATAGTAAGAAGTGGTGGCGTATAGCGCAGGAGTTTGAAAAGTAGTCCCGGTAAAAATGGGAGTAGCCGCCGAAGCGGTTGCATACCAGTTATACGTGATACCGGTTTGCACATTGGTAACCATAAGCGTTGCAGTTTGCCCGGCGTTAATGGTTGTATTATTTGCCGCAACAGTTGGATTCGCAGGTTTCGGCTGAACAACTGCACTTACCATTGTACGTTGCGCGCTTGTACAACCATTAGCATTTACTGCTTCAACATAATAATTTGTATTGGCTGATAAAACCGGCGTAGTAAAATTGGTACCTGTATATAAAGGTGTGCCGCCAGTTGGTGTACTGTAAAAATTATACTGAACACCAGCAGCAGGTTGTGCAATCGAAAAAACGGAAGGAACGCCTGGACAAGCATTTACGGTTGCTGCTGTTAAAGTTGGGTTTGCCGGTACCGGGATAACCGTTGCGGTAACCATTTTTCGGGTAGCGCTGGCGCATTGTCCGTTGATGCTGGACTCTGCGTAATAGCTGGTAGTTGCGGTTAAAGCAGGTGTGGTAAAAGTATTTCCGGTGAAAATCGGAGTTCCGCCGGTTGCTGCGGTGTACCAGTTGATAGTAGTTCCTGCTACATTTTGTGCGGTAAAAGAAGCAGTCTGGCCCGGACAAATCGAAACTGCATCTGCAGTAACAACTGGAGTGGCTGGAATTGGAACTACGTTAATAGTTACCGGCGTACGGTCTGAAGCATCGGTGCAACCCGTTCTGTCGGCTTCAGCATAATACGTAGTTGTTGCGTTGATGGCTGGCGTAGTAAAATTATTGCCGGTAAAAACAGCATTGCCGCCGGTTGCGGTTGTGTACCATCTAATGGTTGTATTTGGCGTAGCCGAAGCAGCTAAAGTTGCGGTACTTCCGGCGGTACAAGTTGTAAAATTGTTGGTTGCCGTTCCGTTGATGCTAACCGTTGGCCGCGGGATAACGCGCTGTGCTTCATACAAATTTAAGGTCGAAAGTGCGTTGGCAATCCCTCCGCCTAAACGTAATTGAACGCGGTCGAAAGTTTTTGCTGGCGCGAAGGTTACCACCACTTTCCGGTTTCCATTACTTAAATCCAGCAAACGGACGTTTACTAAGGAAGAACTTAAATTCTGACTGTCGTTGTTATCGGTCGTACCATTTGCGGTGGAAACCTGGATGTTGGTTGATACACCGGCATCCAACAAAGTTTGCGGAAGTGATAAAGTAAGGCGGACAGAATCGCCCAAAACAGAAGTATTGGCAAAAATAATGGTTTGCTGTGCATAAGCACCAACCACGCCCACACCGGCATTCAAGGTTGAAGCTGTATTGAGGTTTCCATCAATCGCAAACTGCGGATTAACCACGCCGCCAACACTTGCGCCCGAACCTAACAAACCAGAAGAAATGCCATTCAATTCATCAATTGCAGTATTGCAAGCAACTGCTCCCGGTGTAT
>CAZZVO010000085.1:0-14294 GCA_964657505.1 uncultured Mucilaginibacter sp. | reverse complement strand
GTTGAAGGCGACGGTTACGATGGAGAAGAAGACGGAGATTGTGAAGGAGACCAATGCTTTGAGAATCCAGATGGCGATGGCGGCGGTGCAGGAGACGGCGATGATGGGGATTATGGTGGCGACGACAACGGAGATGATGGTAGCTTAGCAAACGGAGAAATATTGTTAGAAGATGAAAACGGCAACCAATATGTATTAGAAGTTGGAAACACTTATACTTTGGATGACGGATTGACTGTAACAATCAACGAGGATGGCTCCGTACAAAATGTAACCTTACCAGGTGTAACTATTACATCAACTGTATCGGAGTCCTCAGGCGAAGTTTTTATAGAAGCTGTACTAACTACCTCTGATGTAAACACTACCGTTTTTAGTGCCACAGCCCTTGCTTCAGAAGGGGTTGAAATTTTAGAAACTATTGGCCATGGTTACACATATGCTGCTATAATTGCGGGAGGAGTTCCAGCGGCAATAAATATTGTAAAAACTTTGTACAATGATGGATATGTAAATAACAGCGATTTGTTTAAAGTATTTCTTGCACTTCTTGCTGGAGCGGGATTAGCTTTTAGCCTCGGGTTATGGTTTGAACTTGTAGTTGCACTTGGAGGGACAGTTTATGATGTTTATGAGTTTATGAACGGTTAAGGAATAAATAGTAATTTTGAATTCTTAAAACGAATATCAAGGTACAATGGAACAAATAAATGTAACCCTTTTTAATCGAAACAAAAGTTTGCTTTTGGGAATATTGACATGTTGTATATGTGCCGTTATCGCCATATTTTTACCTCATCTTTTTCATCATCCGTCAAACACTGTATTTTTCTTTAGCGGGGTTGTCTTTATTATCTTTCCTTTAATCAGTTTTGTTTATATTTCAAAGAAGTGTCTTAAACAGGCACTTCTTAGTTATGATGGATCTGGATTTAAGTTACAAAAAAATGAAGATGGGTGTTCATTAGCTGTTAATTGGAAGGATGTAGCATTTTTTAGGATGCAGTATTTTAGAATAATGATAGGAAAGGGTATTAGATTAAAACTTTATTATAGCGAGGGGAAAAGTTTAACGCTGTATTTTTTCGGTATTGATTTATTGAGTGAAATAGTAGATGAGCAGCAGTTTATTCACACATTTTTCCGTAGTGTAAACAAATATAATTTAAAAGCAACTGAAGATGCGAAAGTAATGCTTTTGCCTGGCTTTTTTGCGACGGAATCAGGAAAATATTTAATGGGTATTCCTGTATTATTGGTTGTCTTTGATTTGTATTATCGGGTTTCTCATCCCCTAGAATCCAATAAAGAAATATTTTTCTTTTTCTTCGCAGTAGCAATGGCTACTAGTTTTTGGGGACAAGTATTAAAAGAACGAAAATCTTTTGAAAAGTTGTCTAACATACAGAACGAGATAGAATAAGTATTCGTTCCGAAGTGCAGTTTTCTACTGTTTTATTCACTTTCCTTTTTACAACATTATTGTTTTGATGTTTATGTCATGATATGACGTTACAAGTTTATTGAACTGGAATTCAATATAAGAAAAATGATATGTAGTTGAAGCGTGGTTTCAGACAGCAAAAATTGTAAAATTCAATCTAAAATATATCAATTAATTTATAACCAGGCATTTTTTGACCTTATCCCTATGTGTAGTAATTTCATTTAGAATATATACTTAAAAACAATAATAGCATTACTGTTAAACAATAAAATAAAACTCATTATGAATACTATTCTCGAAAAAATAGTTAGAAAAGTAACTGAAAAAACAGGTAATGGTAACCTCTACAAAAAAAATCAATTAAAATTTATCCATCATCAAAAGCATTACTTCACACAATAGAAAAAAAATTAAAGTTATAACACCATGTCAAATTTTATCATATCAACCATTTTTGGAGGCTGGTTTTTGCTGTCCTTCTTAGCTCAAAGCAAAAGTAAATATATTAATAGATGGAAATCTAAAGATTTGTTTAAGTTAATACCTAACTGGCGGTTTTTTGCCCCTGTTCCTGTAAGGACAGACTACCATTTAGAATACAGGTTGCTTAGTAGGGATCATAAAAAATCACCCTGGGAGAAGGCTGTGCCACTTCAACCTCGAAAAAACTGGTGTTTTTTATGGTACCCGGAAAAAAGATACCGAAAAGCACTAAATACTGCAATTAACCAGTTAAAGAGAATTTCTCAAACCTCGGGTTATAGGCCAGCAGCAAACAGTTATGCTTATTTGGGTATCTTATACTTTTTGCAAGAATTAAACCATCCAACTGATGCCCATGCTTTGCAGTTTAGGGTTATAAGCAAACAGGATTTTGCTGAAAATTCAATTTTTAATCTAATCTTTCGATCCCGATGGCACAGTCAATTCTAAACATAAATCCTTCTCAAGCATTTAACGGCGTTTTAGTTTTAATTACAATTCAGGCAATAGTAACTTCGGCTGAGTATTTAAGCATTCCTGATATATTCGAAAAATCCGGTCTGCTCTCCTGGGAAATAAACCGTTTGGGCTATTCTAAAAAGTTATTATTTGGAAAATGTAAAAGTGTTTTTGTGTTTCTGGAGAACATAAATTTTAAAGCGGTATTGATATTAAGGATTTTTCTTGCCCTTGTTATATTAATCTTGCTGCCTACCACTTACCCCGTCATACTGCCTTTGGTGTTTTTATCAATTGTTACTTTGTTTATGACGATAAGAAGCAGTAAAAGTAATAATGGCGCAGACCAAATGGCAAGCATAGTTATACTGTCTTTAGCAATTGGGAAGCTGTTTTCAACAAATTTCAGCAACTCGATCACGCTTTTGTTTATTGCAGCTCAGGCTTCTTTGGCATACGGCACTTCAGGTTTTTTAAAGTTAACGAAAGCTGGCTGGCGTAATGGTTCTTATATTATTGGAATTTTAAAAACCTCAACTTTCGGGAATAAAAGGATACTTCAGTTTATAGAAACACCTCGTTCCAGGTCAGTTCTATTGGCCAACATGGTAATTTACGGAGATATAATATTGTCCCTTACTTTTCTTTTTCCACCCCAGCTATGTGCAATTTTATTATGCGCAGGCGTATTTTTACATGTTGGGATTGGTATTGTGATGGGGCTTAACACTTTTATCTGGTCTTTTTGTGCCACATATCCTGCGATATATTACATCTCCTGTAATTTATACCATAACCTTTAACAGCTAAACCTTTAATTTTTGTAACAACATGAGTTGTGGGCAATGTCTCCATTAGCTATGGCTATGCCTTGTACTATAATTTACTTTTTATATGAAAACACTAATTTTGATAATCCTTTTTACTGTTAATGCGATGCTTTGCAATGCGCAGGAAGAGGGGGCGTATGCTATTTACAATGAATATTTAAATAACAATATTCTTACTAAAACTAATTATGGCCTAACTTTTAAAAAGACGGGGAATGAGAGTTATATAAGGATCGGTAAAAACAGTTTTCCTGTTGGTAGTAATTATGTGCATATCTTTTTTGACGAGTATGGTAACCTGGTTTCAGATAATATTCCAAACGGTGTTCCCTGGGTCAATTATGTAATCCATGTAATTTATAAAAAAACGGACAACCAATATTATTCGATTGTTCAGACTGCCGGTAAAATTTCAGGTGAAATATTTATAAAAAACACCTCTACTATTTCTGCTAAAACTACAAATACAGCAAAAGCTGAATGGGCAGAATCAACTGATGTTCTGCGTGCAACTGATAATTCGGATATAACATTCCAGCTTATTAAAACAACTGTTAACGAAACAGGGGCAATTAAAAACACTATTGGAACTTATACCATACCTTTAGCTGGTTATTTCAGTGCATCCGTCGATTTTGGGGTACTTAATTCTACACTAAGTAACCCTTCCTATTCCTTGGTTAATTCGGTTACTGTCCCTGGAACCCAAGTTGTAAAAGCTACAGGTAATGGAAACAGGGTAATGACAACCTTTATGGGAACAATCTACTTTTCACCAATTGTATTTCTTGAAAAAACATTTTTTGGAACAGATGTGCCTGAATTTAAATTAAAAGGGCGAAGTGCAGTTGCTGATTATAACCTTATTGAAAGGGTATATCCAACTTTCGGCCTTAGTGTCAATGAGAAAACCTTTCAAAATATATTTTATGGTTTGAACTGGGAAATCATACACGGAGGAAGCCTATTTGTAGGCCTTCACATGGGTAAAATTAGTTATTTCGAAAGTAGCCCTAATTTTAAATTTGAAAATACTCCTATTACATCTGATGAATTTAATTTAAAAACAAATAATAGATGGTCAACAAAGCTTGCTATTGGGGCTACTATTGACCTTAAATTAATCTTAGGCTTAGTTAACAGCCAAATCAAATAACTCTGAAAATGAATATTAACGATATTAACCACCCTGTAATCCTTTTTGATGGAGAATGTAACCTATGTAACTCAAGTGTACAACTTGTTATCAAGCTTGATACAAAATCTAAATTTAGGTTTGCTTCCCTTCAATCAAAATTTGGCCAGTCATTGTTGAAAAGCTACGAGTTTCCTTTTCCTAAAATGGATACTTTTTTATTATTAAAAGACGGAAAACTATTTCAAAAATCGACCGCAGTATTAATGGTAGTTCAAGAGTTTGGATTTATTGGAAAGGCATTATCTATTTTAAAACTCATACCAGTTTGTATTCGGAATTTTGTTTATTCCTATATCGCCCAAAACCGTTACAGGTGGTTTGGAAAAAGTTCATCTTGTATGTTACCAACTACTTTGCTTGTTAATAGATTCTTAAATTAGGTGATAAATAATAATAAATCAAAAAAGCCTCCTGAAATAAATCAGAAGGCTTACAAATTTTTAGGTGATAAAAGAAGTATCGCTTACCAGAAAACAGAATAAATAGCAACCAATATCCCGCAAATAATTAAACTTCCGGCTGTAAAAGCAGGTGTAACGCGGAACATTTTGGTGTCTACTTCTAAGGCATTTGGCTTTAAACCTTTGCTGTTTTCGATCATGCTGATGATGTACATACCAACTACACAAATGATAAATACGAAACCCATCCGGTCAAGAAAAGGGATTTCGTAAACACCGTGGCCGTTATCTTTCGAAAATCCGGAGGATGCCAAAAAGCTCAGGTCAGCAAAGTTTGGCAAAAATTTGAAGAATACGGAGAACACAAACCCGCCGATGGTTGCAAATAAGGCTGCATTTGAAGTAGCTCTTTTCCAGAAAAAGCCCAGTAAAAACATGGCCAGAATACCCGGAGAAACGAAACCGGTATATTCCTGTATGTATTGGAACCCTTGTTTGCCTTCGCCCATTAAATTGTTACCGATTAATAACGACAAGATTACGCCCAAAATCATTGCTACAACAACCGCAATTTTACCCAGGTTAACCAAGTTGGTTTCGCTGGCATCCGGCTTGATCACTTTTTTATAAATATCCAACGTGAAAATAGTAGCAATACTATTTACTTTTCCGGCTAAGGAAGCAACAATGGCTGCGGTTAAAGCAGCAAAAGCGATGCCTTTCATACCTACCGGCAGTAAATTTAAAATTGCAGGATAAGCTTTATTTACATCTGTTGCGCCGGTTGAGGTTAGCATTTCAGTATGAAACATGCCTTTTTGATACAATACGTAAGCTGCAATTCCGGGAATAACAACGATAACGGGCATCAATATTTTAAGAAAAGCAGCGAATAGCAAACCACCGCGCGCAGTTTTTAAATCGGCACCCAAAGCACGTTGCGTGATGTATTGGTTACAGCCCCAGTAATTTAAATTGGTGATCCACAAGCCACCAATCAAAACACTTAAACCTGGCAAATCCATGTAGTTTTTGTTGTCCTTATGAAAGATCATGTGGAAATGGTCGTTAGCGTTGGAAGTCAGCAATTTAAGTCCGTTTAAAACACCAGTTGTTCCAGATTTCTCGCTTACTAAATTTAGTGCGATATAAGAAGCAACCAATCCGCCCAGTATCAAAAAGAAAACCTGGATTACATCGGTGTAACCAATAACCTTCATTCCGCCTAAAGCAATAATGATCGAAAATATAGCCAACAGCACAATACACAATACCACGCTGAAACCAGATATACCGCTGATCGCTAACGCGCCCAAATACAAGATAGACATTAGGTTTACAACGATATACAACAACAGCCAGAAAATAGCCATAATCATGGCCACTGTTCCATTATAACGTTGGTTTAGAAACTGCGGCATCGTAAAAATCTTATTCTTGAGGTAAACCGGAATAAAAAATACAGCTACAATAATCAGCGTTAAAGCGGCCATAAACTCGTAGGAAGAAATGGCCAATCCCATTTGAAAACCAGAACCACTCATGCCAATGAATTGCTCGGCAGAAATATTAGAAGCGATTAATGAAGAACCGATTGCCCACCAGGTAAGCGAACCTTCGGCCAAAAAATAATCTTTAGAAGAGGAAACGGCCGTTCTTTTACGTTGGTAAACCCACCAGCCGTATAAGGCTACAATTAAAAAATAAATCAGGAATACAGCGTAATCCGGCGTTTGAAGTCTATTCATGTTTAGCTTAGGTTTGAGGGTGTCAATTTAGGAATAATTACTAATTGTTATACATTTTTTAATAGATAAACTTATGATATTATTCTCATTACAATCGATTGCTATTATAAAAGGATTAAATTTAGCACAGAATAATTTATATAACCTATACAAACAAAAAGAGACCTGTATTTCGCAGGTCTCTTTTCGGATACTTCTTTTATCGGTACTTTTTATACGCCGAGCAGCAACCGCGCCGGGTCTTCCAAAAGTTGCTTTACGCGAACTAAGAAACTTACCGATTCCCGTCCATCCACAATCCGGTGATCATAAGACAACGCCAAATACATCATCGGGCGGATAACCACTTGTCCGTTAACAGCAATCGGGCGCTCAATAATGTTGTGCATACCTAATATTGCAGATTGCGGTGAATTAATAATTGGTGTAGATAACATCGATCCGAAAACGCCACCATTGGTGATGGTAAACGTTCCGCCAGTCATTTCATCAATTGTGAGCTTGCTTTCGCGTGCTTTTCCTGCTAAGGCAACAATTGCTTTTTCAATTTCTGCCAAACTCATGGCATCGGCGTTTCGGATAATCGGCACAACCAAACCTTTCGGCGCGGAAACCGCGATAGAAATATCAGCAAAATCACTATAAACTACTTCTTCGCCTTCAATGCGTGCACCAACGGCTGGCCAGTCTTTCAAAGCTTCGGTAACTGCTTTGGTGAAGAACGACATGAAGCCCAAGCCAACGCCGTGTTTTTCTTTGAATTTATCTTTGTATTTGCTGCGGATTTCCATGATCGGCTGCATATCTACTTCGTTAAAAGTAGTGAGCATTGCCGTTTCATTTTTTACGGCAACTAATCTTTTTGCAACTGTTTTGCGAAGTGAAGACATCTTTTCACGACGTTCTCCACGACTTCCAGCGACCACAGCTTGCGATTGTACCGCAGGTTTTGCCGGTGCAACAGGTTTACTTTCTGTTTTTGCAGCCGGTTTTGGTGCTTCGGCTTTTAACGCATCGTCTTTTGTGATCCTTCCATCAACGCCATTACCATTTATATTTTTAGGATCCAATCCTCTTTCGGCTAAAATTTTTGCTGCCGCTGGCGAAGGAACACCAGAAGCGTAAGTTTTAGCCTGATCAGCTCCGGCAGAAATTTCTGCATGTTCGGATACTTCTTTTACCGGTGTTTTTTCGGTTTGCGGCGCACCTGCACCGGTTTTAATTTTTGCAACTAACGTTCCGATTGGCAATACATCGCCTTCCTGAACCAAAGTTTTAAGCGTTCCCGCACTTTCGGCGTTCAGTTCAAAAGTGGCTTTGTCTGATTCCAGTTCGGCAATTGGCTCATCCATTTCAACCTGGTCGCCATCTTTTTTAATCCAATTGGTTAACGTTACTTCCTGAATAGATTCTCCAACGGGTGGGATTTTAATGTCAATTTCTGCTGAAGCAACTGGAGATTCCGCTTTCGGAGCTTCTACAGTTTCCGCAGCTACTATTTTTTTGGTATCCGACGATGCTTCTTTTACCGATACTTTTTCTGCAACTGGTGCTACGGCTTTTTCTTCGCCATCAGATTCAATACTGCAAACTACCGCGCCAATAGCCAGAACATCACCTTCTTTAGCTGTAGTTTTTAAGGTTCCTGCGGCTTCGGCGGTCAGTTCAAACGTGGCTTTGTCTGATTCCAGCTCGGCAATAACGTCATCCATTTCTACGCGGTCGCCATCATTTTTTACCCAGTTTGATAAGGTAACCTCGGAAATAGATTCGCCAACCGGCGGAACTTTGATCTCTAAACTCATATTTTTAATAGACTATATTTTGATTAATCAGCACCGGCATTTGCCATATCTGCTGTTGTTTCTTTAACTTCCTTTTCAACTACTTTTCCGGCAGGTGCTTCAAAAGCTTTGCCTACAATATATAATTGCTGCGCCGTATGTTGTTTGGCATAACCTGTTGCGGTACTGCTGCTTTCTTTACGTGAAATTACTTCGAATTCAATTTCGGTATTACGCAATTTACGGCATAAATAAGGCCAGGCACCCATATTTTCCGGTTCTTCCTGAACCCAAACCCAGCTTTCGGCCTGGTTATATTTAGCTTTAATTTTTTGTATTTGAACAATCGGCGTTGGATACAATTGCTCTAACCGAACAATCGCAACATCTTTACGCTGATCAGTTTGTTGTTTTTCCAGCAAATCGTAATAAATCTTTCCGGTGCAAAAAAGTACGCGTTTAACTTCGGCTGCATCTACAAATTTATCGTCAATCACTTCCTGAAATTTTCCTTCCGTAAATTCCGAAATATTAGAAACGCATTGCGGATTTCGCAGCAAACTTTTAGGTGTGAAAACAACCAAAGGTTTACGGAATTCGTGTTTTAACTGCCTGCGTAAAATGTGAAAGAAGTTAGCCGGCGTACTGCAATTGGCCACCTGAATATTATTCTCCGCACAAAGTTCCATAAAACGTTCGATCCTGGCAGATGAATGCTCCGGACCTTGACCTTCATAACCGTGCGGCAACAACATCACCAAACCATTTCCACGCTGCCATTTTGTTTCTGCACTGGTAATATATTGATCTGTAATAATTTGCGCACCATTTACAAAATCTCCAAATTGTGCTTCCCAAATGGTGAGTGCATTCGGATTGGCTAAAGCGTAACCATAATCAAAACCTAAAACGCCGTATTCTGAAAGGTGGGAATTGTAGATTTTAAAGTCGGCCTGTTTTTCGGAAATATTCCTCAAAGGCACATATTCTTCTTCCGAATCTTCCAGGGTTAAAACAGCATGACGGTGAGAAAATGTACCACGCTTAACATCTTCTCCGCTTAAACGAACCACATTTCCTTCGTTCAACAAAGTACCGTAAGCTAATAATTCGCCCATGGCCCAATCGAAAGTTTTGGTTTCGTTTACCATCTTTTGGCGGTCCTGGAACAGTTTTTCAATCTTTTTGAAAAATTGTTTATGCTGAGGAAGTTCCGTGATCTTTTTACCAATCATTTCAAATTCTTCCACACTAACCGACGTATCCGGCGAAGAAAGAAAATCTTTATCCGTAGCCAAACGCAAGCCTTTCCAGGCACCTGCAAAAACAGGTTTTACTTCCGAAAATTGATCATCTGCTTTAGATTCGTTCAGTTTTTCCTGCAACATCGCACGGAAATCTTTTTCCATTTGCTTGGCCAGTTCTGCATCAATACTTCCTTCGGCAATCAGCTTTTGGTTGTAAATTTCTTTTGGGTTCGGATGGCTTTCTATGGCTTTGTACAAAAGCGGCTGCGTAAACTTTGGCTCGTCGGATTCGTTGTGTCCGAACCTTCGGTAGCATAAAATATCAATAAAAACATCTTTATGAAAAGTCTGGCGATACCTCATTGCCAAATTGATCGCGTAAGTTAAAGCCTCTACATCATCACCATTTACATGAAAAACCGGTGATAAAACTGTTTTAGCAATATCGGTACAATACGTACTGGAACGTGCATCTTTATAATTGGTGGTGAAGCCAATTTGGTTGTTAATAACTAAATGGACAGTTCCGCCAGTGCGGTAACCTTCCAGTTTAGACATTTGCAAAACTTCGTAGATAATTCCCTGACCAGCAACTGAAGCATCGCCATGAATTAAAATTGGTGCAATTTTCTTATCGTCGCCGCCATATTTAAAGTCGATTTTTGATCGTGTTAAACCTTCCACAACCGGGTCAACTGCTTCTAAATGAGATGGGTTTGGACAAAGGCTTAAATGCACTGTTTTTCCGTTTGAAGTTTCTACATCGGTAGAATAACCTAAATGATATTTTACATCGCCGCTGTAAGATTCCTGCTCGTCGAAACCTTTTCCTTCAAACTCAGAAAAAATGCTTTTATAAGATTTTTTGAGGATGTTGACCAGCACATTTAAACGGCCGCGATGTGCCATGCCGATCACAAATTCTTCGATACCTAATTTTGATCCTTTTTCAATAACAGAATCCAAAGCCGGAATTAAAGACTCCGCTCCTTCTAACGAAAAACGTTTTTGCCCCAAGAACTTTGTTCCCAAAAAACTTTCAAAAACAACCGCTTCGTTTAGCTTTTTTAAGAGTTGTTTTTTTTCATCAATGGAGAAATGCGGCGTGTTGCGAGTTCTTTCCATCCGTTCCTGAAACCAGGCGATCTTATCCGGGTCGCGTAGGTAACGGTATTCTGCACCGATAGACTGGCAATAAGTTTGTTCCAGCAAATCCCGGATATCACGCAGTTTTACAGGCCCTAATCCAACTTCAACACCAGCGTTAAAAACTGTATCCAAATCAGCATCGCTCAAACCAAAAGTTTCGAGTTCTTTTCCCGGAACATATTTGCGGCGTTCGCGGACAGGATTGGTTTTGGTGAACAAATGCCCACGGGTGCGATAGCCTTCAATCATGTTCAAAACGTTGATTTCTTTCAGGAAATGCGTGCTATCTGCCTGATTTTGGGAAACATTTGCATCAGTTGTTTGCGCAGGTTGTTCGGTTCGGCCGAAATCAAAACCTTCAAAAAACTTTTGCCAGCCAAAATCAACCGATTCGGGGTCTTGCTGGTAATTTTGATAAAGTGAGTCTATGTACGCTGCGTTAGCGTTATTTAGGTACGAAAATGTATTCATGGAAAATCCAATCAGTGAAACGCAACAAAAGTAAGAATTTAATAAATAAACATACTGGTTTTTATGGCTTAATTAATCCAAGACGTTAGCAATCGTGATCAGCAATTAGCTATTGCAGACGGGAAATGATTGTGGAATTGTTGATGCTTCTTTTATCACATAAAAACTTAGATATTGTTAAGCTGATAATTGTTGATGCCAATGCTTTCTTTATCAACGTAAATTAAAACCCTTTTATGAACTTTTTCCCGCCAATATGCTTTTTAGCTAATTTAAGTTAAATTAAATGTAATTTAGATGGACGTTAATTAATTATTTGTCGATATGGATACCATGCTCATTCAATTAACCAATCAAAAAGCGATCAGCCTTTTACACGAGTTGGAAGAATTGAACCTAATTAAAGTTCTGGAAGAAAACATTACCAATCAGCCTAAACTTTCTGAAAAATACCGTGGAATGATCAGTAAAGAAGAAGGACAAAAACTTCAAGAACACGTTCAGCAAATGCGCAGCGAATGGAACAGTATTTAATTGATACAAATGCGGTTTCTGATTACTTCTCTTCTAACTTTTCTAATTTAAGCCTGCAGTTTTTAGATGGCATTATTGATGCTGTTCCTAGACTTTCTGTCATCACACAAATAGAATTACTTTGCTGGAAAACAGATATTTCAACAGAACAAAAAGTTAAAGATTTTATTGGAGATAGCGTTATGATTGCCATTACAGATGAGGTAATTTTTCAATGTGTAAACGTACGAAAAGGCAAAAAAATAAAAACGCCCGATGCTATCATTGCTGCTACAGCATTAGCCTATCATTATACTTTGGTTACTAATAACGAAAAGGATTTTTCAAATATCCCAGGGTTAAAAATATTCAATCCATCTAAAATGTAATGCTGCATACTTCTTTTACAACAGAAAATTTAGATTGAAGTTTAAGCTGAAAGTTTTACCGCTGATGCTTCTTTTATCAGTATAAAATACAGCAATTGCTAAAACCCTTCCGTGTTTCTTTTGCGGATAGCTTCTTCAGTTCTTGGAATAAAGCTTTCTCTTACATTTAATTCGGCTGTGGCTTGAACTTCCTCAATAAACGGACGCAAATCTTGATTGTACTCCTGAAACGCCAGTTCAAAATCACCGTTGTGTTTTTCCAAAGCATCAGCTAATGCTGCAGCTCCTTCCATCGACAGCGAAGCACCCATTCCTGCAGCCGGCGAAGCGCAATAACCTGCATCTCCAACTAACGCTATCCGGCCTTTTGTCCACGATGGCATTTTTATCTGACAAAATTTATCGAAGTAAAAATTTTTAGAATCCCGCACTTCTTCCAGTAATTCTGCCGTTTTCCAGCTTTCTCCAACAAACTTTTCCAAAATAATTTTTCTTTGCTGATGGGCATCACGATAATCGTAAGGAATGTCTTTTTCTGAATTGAAACAAAAAATAATATCCGTTTTATTGTTGTAAGCATTAAGGATAATAGCCTTGTCTGGCACATTATACATTTGCATTGTTTTTTGTTTGATCAACAATTTGTTTACGATGGTAATAGAAAAATAGGCGCCAAGAAAGTGCGTGTATTCAGCTTCGTGGCCAAACCAAATTTTTCTTACACCGGAATGCATTCCGTCGCAGCCAAACACTAAATCAAAAGCCTGTAGCGAGCCATCTTTAAAAGTAACTTTTATATCGTCTTTGGTTTCGTTTAAAGTGGAGATGCTGTTGTTGAAGATAAATTCCACATCATTTTTTAGCTTATTAAATAAAACGCCCATGAACTTATCCCGTTCAATTTCGATATCATCGTCGGCAAGTTCTTCATCTTCGTTTGTCAGCATCATCGAGCCTTCCGTAACGTCATCGGCATTTTTAAATTCGATCATTTCCACCTGCAACCTGTTTGCTTTTAATTGGTCGAAAATCCCCATTCGCTTGACAATGTTCACGGTGTTTCCACGTATATCAATAGCTGCACCGGCAGTCCGAAGTTCGTTTGCCGTCTCAACAACAGTTACTTTATAACCCAATTTGTTCATCCAAAAAGCGGTTGAAAGTCCGGCTATACTTGCCCCCGAAACGAGTACTTTTTTTCCTTTTAACGATTCCATTATATACGATTAATTTATCAATACAAAAGAACATCGTACAGCAAGGATAGAAAATAGCAATACAAAGTAAGTATTGGACTAATCGAGGTTTTTGTTTCGGAAAGCTAAGGCCGTCATTCCTGTAAGTTTGGTAAACAGCCGTGAAAAATAAGGGTAATCATCGTAGCCTAATTCGGCAGTAATTTCTTTTACCGATTTATTTGAATGATAAAGCAAACGTTTTGCTTCTAAAATTACTCGTTGTTGGATGTGATGTGAAACTGAATAACCCGTACTGTTTTTAACACATTCATTTAGGTAAGGTGCAGAGATATTCAGTTTTTGGGCGTAAGCTGTTGGACTTTTGGATGTGACATAATCTCGTTCCAATATTTCCCTGAATGCTTTGTTTATCAGCTCAAATCTTGAAGACTTGTCGGTTGATTTAGCTAATTCTAAATACTGTGAAATCACTAATGCCACCAATGCGTTGCAACTATCTTTTAGCAACGAATGATACAGTTTGTCGCTTTTCCGTTCAGAAAACTTCAGGCAAAGTGATATCGATTCGGAAATAATAGAAAACATTTCTTGCGTTAATACTAACGGTTTTGCGGGTGTAATGTCTTCCAGCAGTTTCAAATATTCCGGGTTCAGGCTTTCATTATTGATTGCCCAACTGCTAACGGTCATATTTTCAATTTTAATGATACGGTGCACTTGATTAGGATGCATGTAGATGACAGACGGAGAATTAATGATAAACTTTTGAAAATCAATTTCAATGTGAACGGTTCCGCTTTCCAACAGAAAAAAGGAATGACGGTCTTCCCGGTGTGGTTGTTTGGCTTCTTCTAAACTGTTCAAAGTTGCTTCATCCAAAGCTATTTTTTCAATAAAAATACCCGAGCCGAAATTGTTGGCCATCGTATTTACAGGAATGGATGTGCTTCTTTTAGCCATTGTTTTTTAATATGCT
>CAZZVO010000084.1:0-14443 GCA_964657505.1 uncultured Mucilaginibacter sp. | reverse complement strand
AGACGGTAATAGGGATGTGACACTGTAGATTGGCGGTAGTAAATTTACAGCTATGAATATAGATAAAAACACACGTTTGATTGACCTGACCGTTGCCGATTTAATGGTTATTGTAAAAGAATGCATGATCGGGTTCATGCCGGTTGATGAACCCTTAAATTACGAAGACGAAATTGGGGGATATGAGATTGCCGAAACGATAACCGGGTATTCCCGTCAAACGCATTACCAGTTAAAATCTGTCGGAGAATTGCCTTATATTGGTTTACCTGGCGGGGGTATCCGGTTTTCAAAAAAGATGTTAATGAACTGGTTACTATCCCATCAAAAGCTTACGCACCAAGAAATGCAGGAAAAAGCGGAGACCCTGAAACTTAAGCGTAAGCTGCGAAGAAAATAATGGTTAACACAGGTTATTCAGATAGTATCCGGTACAGTTCCAGATTTAGGTAATAATTGCCTTTACCGATTACTCTCTTTTCCAAAACACCCATGTCCGTTAACCGGTCAAGGTATTTTCTGGCGGTATTTTCCGCATAAATATTGCCGCCGACCAGGTGCTTTACCCGCGTGTAAGGTTGGGTAAATATGGCGTTGACCAGCGATTCGGGGCGTGCGATGTCGGTATCTTCGACGATGGCTTTTAAAATGGCATCTTTTGCACTAACGATGTCGTTGATCTTGTCATAGGTGATGTTCGAAGTCACCTCGACGGCTTTCAACATATACAACAACCAGTTCTTCCAACTTCCTCTTTGGGTTACCCCGGCAAGTCCGGCGTAGTAATCTTCTTTATGGTCCATGATGTAACGGCTTAAAAAGAGGATGGGATAATCCAGCAAGCCTTTTTTGGTCAGGTAGTGGATGTTGAAAATCCTGCCGGTGCGGCCATTGCCGTCGCGGAAAGGGTGTATCGCCTCAAATTGAAAATGACCAATGGCCATTTTGAGCAATGGGTCTACCGAATAGGTTTTGTCATCGTTCAAAAATTCGATCAGATTGTGAAGTTTAGCTTCGACTATTCCTTTGCCTCTTGGCGGCGTATATGATACTTTGCCAGCGTTTGGCCCGGTGCCGCCCTCTTTGATGACGATCTGGGCAATGGGTGTTCTAATGCCATCATTAAACTGGCTGACGGTCCGGTACATTTTAACGAAGTAATTTTCGTCAAAAACCTGCTCTTCCTTCAGATACGTATAACCTTCCCATAAGGCCTCACGATAATACAACACTTCTTTGGACGGCCCGTTTAATTGTTGAATTTGTTCTTCACTGTAGGCCTGGTACAATTCATCATCAGTTGTGAAAATATTTTCTATTGCGCTGGATGCTTTCGCTTCCTGTAAACTAATGCAATTAATGAGCAGCCCCTGGTTTGGAATGACGATACTTCTGCCCTGTAAGCGGCCAAGCGCGGCTTTGGAATTACCCAATTGACTGTAAATTTCCACATCTTCATAGAGGTGTTTATCAATTGGTAGTTCCGGCAAGGTATTCCAGGGAACGTTCCGGTCAGGGTTTACTCTGTAAGGCATAAACAAATATACATCATTAACCTTAAAAATTCAATATTTTAATGTCAATTGGTTTTGTGGCATTAAAATAATGTCGGATGATGTTGATTACCTTAAAATACTGCGATTTTAAGGTATAACTTAAATTTCGCATTAAAATGCTTTTGAAAACTTTATAAATGTAAAAGAGTTCTATTAAGTAATTGATGGGAACTAATTCGGTGGGAACTGGTGCTTAACGAATCGGTTTCTCTGGAGAAGATATGTAATTCTGCGGATGGTGATTTGGAATGCCATAACATTGATTTTTATGGCGCAAAGGTGAATTTGTTGTTTGGGTTATTTGATTAACAATTTAAAAATGTTGGTAGCGTTTATTATAGCCCTTAAACGGGATGATGGCTTGATGTAAGAAAATTAGTTTTTGTACTACGAAATATAGCTTGCTTGCTTGAATGAGTTAGATAACCCACTATTATGTTTGCCTAGCTCTTATAAGTTAGATAATGTTCAGTTATCTGTCATTGACTGCGCTTCTCAATAACACCTTTTTACAGAGAGTAAACAATGTAAACTATTATTGATGTGACACTCAAAATATTACCCGTTAATGAACATTTGGTCTTACTGAAACCTGGCTTACTTTACTATACTTTACCGAATTGCAACTCTATATCACCGCAGGAAACTAAAGTGTCTAAGTAAGCTTATAAGAACCTAATTTTGGCCGAAGCATTATGGTGTTAATCCTTTAAACACTGCTGTCCAAGATGTTATTGTTAGCGAATTTATTTTTTAACTTTATGGTTAATTAAGCTTTATACAAAAGTTTTATCTACTAATAAAAGGCATCTCGTTATAATTGAGGGGGTATAACGTTCGCTATAAACCAACAACAGCAACTAGTCAGTTATTAAGTTCTGGGACGATCTGGAATAAGTATAAATTTGTTACATTTAAATAAATTACAGCACGCACATTCAGTATGGCGTATTAAGTTAAAAAAATGCCTCAGCTTCGTTGGAAGATTCGAAACGAATTGCAGCGAGTTTGGGGGTGGATATACAGAAATTGTTGGTTATACATAAATTAGAATAATGGTTTACATTTTTGAGGGAATGGATAATTGTTTAAAGGACACCTTGATCCAGTTATTTAGGTCAAACTTCCCCACAGACACAAGTTTTAAAGTATAGCAACCCACCCAAAGGTGTGTTGAACCCAGAACAATGGCAGAAAGCTCATTTTACTGATATGTTTGACTTACTTAAGACAAATTTGGAAGGCGGTTCCAGGAATTTAATCTTGAATCGAGCACACCTAGGAGAATATGTATACTCTCCTATTTATAGAGGCTATGAGGGTGGTTGGATCTTTGATTTGGAAAAAGCATTTCTTCGTGATTCTACTTTCGATAAAGGAAACCTAAAACTTTTTGTTTTTTATGATTCGGATAATCATAAACTTAATTTAAGAGAAGACGGTAACAGCCTCAGTAATAAAAAGGATGAAAATTTTGACAAGGAGAGAGCTAGATTTTTAGAAGCATTTGAGAAAAGCAGCATAGCAAACAAGCAGCTATTCGACCTTTCAGATTACCCCAGCAAGGTAGGCGAACCAAATCGCGTTGATACTGACGCGATTTTAAAGCTGCTGTTAGAACTCTGAAGGAATTTCTTGTTTTATAATGACTTAAATGATTACAATGATCTTAAATAGGCCTTCTGAATTTCAATCCTTAGACGATTTATTGAATGCTACTTACAGCGACATACTTCAAAATGGTGTTTTAATAAAAAGTAAAAGGGAGGCGAATTTGGTACCGCCTGTCAAGTTCCTCTTTAGTTAGATCCGCTTCATGATTTGGAGGATGAATGGTTAGTGAGCAGTGATAAAACAGGCCTTTAGTGCACTAATCTATTCAGCCAAAACTTGTCTAAAAAGGATACTTGTGGCTGAATATAATTTATATACCCTCACTTTATTACAAACATCAGCATAAATTTACCCTCACTTTGATACGTAATTTCTATATATTTACCCTAACTTTGTGATGTTGCCTCATTAATAATAAAATTATGTTCAATAGATCAATTCTAAAAGAATTAATAAGTTGGTCAGCTAAACCGGGCCGAAAACCAGTAGTTATCAGGGGTGCAAGACAAGTAGGTAAAACGACGGTGATCAATCAATTTGCTCAGCAATTCGAACAATACATCTATCTGAATTTAGAACTTCAAAATGATAGACAGCCATTTGATCAGTTTAAATCTATAGAAACGCTCGTACAGACCTTATTTTTTCTAAAAAATCTATCGCTTGCAAAAAAAAAACAATACGCTTTTATTTATTGATGAAATACAAGAGGTACCAGAAGCGCTAAATATACTGAGGTATTTTTATGAGACAGAACCTGGTATAGCCGTTATTGCAGCGGGAAGCCTGCTTGAAACACTATTTAACAAAAACATTAGCTTCCCTGTGGGACGTGTTAAATACAAATTATTAAGGCCGGTTTCTTTTCCGGAATTTTTGGAAGCAATGGGAGAAAAAGAAGCATTACAATATCTGGAAGAGATTCCTGCCCCAGCTTTCACTCATAATAAATTATTAGCGCTTTTTCATACTTATGCACTTATTGGTGGGATGCCGGAGGTAATTGCGAATTATAGCCTGTATAAAGATTTGAATGCTTTGTCAACTATTTACGATTCGCTTATAACCGCCTATATAGATGACGTTGAAAAATACACCACTTCAGCCTCACAAGTTCAGCATATCCGTCATGCTATGCGTGCTTCGTTCTCACAAGCAGGAAAAAGAATTAAATTTGAAGGCTTTGGTAATTCTCCCTACCGGTCTCGTGATATGGGAGAGGCTTTACGTACGTTGGAGAAAGCTTTATTAATTCAATTAGTGTATCCCTGCACAGAAGCACAATTACCGCTATTGCCCGACCATAAAAAATCCCCACGACTACAGGTTTTAGACACAGGAATGCTGAATTATTTTGTAGGTATACAAAGGGAAATTCTGGGTACTCCAGACTTAAATAAGGTTTACCAAGGCACATTGATTGAGCATTTAGTTGGCCAGGAACTACTTGCCACACAATTTAACGCTCTAAGTGGCCTGAATTTTTGGGTGAGAGAAAAAAAGGAGTCCACTGCTGAAATGGATTATTTATGGACATTCGAAAGTAAGCTTATACCAATTGAAGTCAAATCTGGAACTGAAGGAAAACTTAAATCCCTACATCTTTATATGGATATAGCTCCACATACAATGGCGGTTCGCTTTTATGCGGGGAACATTAGTATTACGCAGGCATCACCCCGGCAGGAAAAACATACCAACTGCTCAACTTGCCCTATTACCTTGTATCTCAATTAGATCGATACCTGGAATGGTTTCAAAAGCAGCTATAGCTTAGCCAATCAATTTAAATTTACGCTTTATAATATACTAATCCTTAGTTTTACATTGAGGACGTAAAAACCTTAAGGTTACCAAAACCCAAATCATGAGTGAAGACCAGAAAAAACAGTTAGAACAACAACTTTGGAATATTGCCAACACCCTGCGTGGCAAGATGAATGCCGATGAATTTCGTGATTATATATTGGGGTTTATTTTCTATAAATATTTGAGTGAAAAAATGGAAATGTTTGCAAATGACATTTTGCAACAGGACAACATCTTTTTTAATGAAATTACCAATAAAACGGCAAATGCTATCGAATACCTCGAAGCTATCAAGGAAGAAGCACTTGAAAAATTAGGCTATTTTTTGAAACCTGACGAGTTGTTCTCGGCAGTTGCTTTACGTGGCAATAGTGGTGATGATGAAAGCACAAATACTAGCAGTGCAAACTTTATACTCGGTGACCTACAAAAAATCCTCACTAATATACAGCTGAGTACTATGGGTACCGAAAACGAAGAGGACTTTGACAATTTGTTTGAGGACATGGACTTAAACAGTACTAAATTAGGTAAAACACCCGATGCAAGGAACAGCATTATTGCCAAGGTACTTTCCCATTTAGATAAAATAGACTTCAAACCTAAAAATACGGAGCTTGATGTCTTAGGTGATGCCTACGAATATCTAATCGGTCAATTTGCAAGTGGGGCAGGTAAAAAAGCCGGTGAATTCTATACGCCTCAAGAGGTTTCTAAAATATTAGCAAAAATAGTAACCACAGGTAAACACAAATTAAAATCGGTTTATGACCCTACATGTGGTTCGGGTTCGCTCCTATTACGCGTAGCACGGGAAGTAAAGGATGTAAGTAATTTTTACGGGCAAGAAATGAACCGGACTACTTACAATTTGGCCCGAATGAACATGATTTTGCACGGTGTACATTATCGCAAATTTGATATTAAACAAGAAGATACCTTAGAGCGCCCACAGCATGGCAACCAAACTTTTGAGGCCATTGTAGCTAATCCCCCTTTTTCCGCTGAATGGAGCGCGAATCCATTGTTCTCTTCTGATGATCGTTTTAGTCAATACGGCAGATTAGCACCAGCAGCAAAGCAGATTTTGCTTTTGTTCAACACATGATACATCACTTGGCTGAAAATGGCATTATGGCTATTGTTTTGCCACATGGCGTTTTGTTTAGAGGCGGGTCCGAATTACACATACGTAAGTATTTAATTGAACAAAAGAACTTTTTAGATGCTGTAATTGGTTTGCCAGCTAATATATTTTACGGTACCAGCATACCAACCTGCATTTTGGTCTTTAAAAAATGCAGGGAAAACCCGGATGATATATTGTTTATTGATGCGAGTAAAGGGTTTGAAAAGATAAAAAATCAAAATATGTTACGCAAAGAGCATATTGACAAAATTGTTCAAACCTTTCGCGACAGAACAGTAATTGAAAAATATAGCTACAATGCGCCGTTAAAAGAAATAGCCGATAACGACTATAATCTCAATATCCCTCGTTATGTGGATACTTTTGAAGAAGAGGAAGAGATAGACATACAAGCTGTTATGCTCGAAATTAAACAACTGGAAGCCCAAAGAACCGAACTTGACAAAGAGATTGATGTGTATTTGAAAGAATTAGGACTTGTATTTTAATTTTTCAAAAAATCCTTAATGTTAATAACGGTTATAAAAAAGTAGTTTAGATGGCAGCAAAAAAAGTTAAAGTAAGTAATGTTCCAAATTTGAGATTTCCTGGGTTCGAAGGAGAATGGGAAGGCAATACATTAGGCGGAATATGTGAAATGCAAGCTGGTAAATTTGTTAGTGCCTCCGAAATACATAATGAGTTGCAAGATGGATTTTTCCTTGCTATGGGGGTAATGGGTTACGCGGATATACAAAGTCGAATAATCAAAACGGACTATATACCTTGATTGGACGTCAAGGCGCACTTTGTGGAAACGTTACACTTGTTGATGGCAATTTCCATGCTACTGAGCATGCGGTAGTAGTTAAGCCAAAAGATAATATCAGTACTTTAATGTTGCATTACCTGTTAAAGCATCTCAATTTAAATCAATATGCAACTGGCGCAGCCCAACCAGGTTTGTCCGTTCAAAATTTAGAAAAAGTTGAGGTGAAAATCCCAAAATCAAAACCTGAGCAACAAAAAATTGCTTTGATATTAAGTCGAATAGATCAACGCATTCAAACCCAAAACAAAATAATTAGGGAATCAGATGTATTAAAAAATGTAATTTCACAAAGAGTCTTTTCACAAGAATTAAGATTTCAAGATAATAATGGATGTGATTTTCCTGCATGGGAAACGAAAAAATTAAAAGAAGTCTGTAATATAAATCCAAAAATCAAAAGTGTTCCGAACTCATTTTATTATATTGACTTAGAAAGTGTAGTAAATGGCCGTTTATTAAAAGAAGATAGGATTTTAAAAAGCGTAGCACCGAGTAGAGCTCAAAGGGTGTTAGCAAAGAATGATATTCTGTTTCAAATGGTTAGGCCATATCAAAAGAATAATCTTTTTTTTGATAGAGAAGGAGAATATGTTGCATCAACTGGATATGCACAAATCAGAACTAAACAAAGTTCTCAATTCATTTACCAATACTTACATAATCGAAGATTCGTTGATAAAGTTATTGAAAGATGTACAGGAACAAGCTATCCAGCTATTAGCTCTACTGATTTGGGGGATATCGAAATAGATTGTCCAAGCCTCTCCGAACAAATCAAGATTGGTGATTTTCTTGCATCAATTGATGCTAAAATAGATTTGGAAAATCAGCTTTTAGAAAAATACACTATCCAGAAAAAATACCTATTAGCAAACTTATTTATATAAACAGGTTTTGAAGTAAATATTGCTTTTGCTTCGTATCGGTTTAAAATCTTCTTTTCAGTTTCGATTTTTCGTTCGAACGCTGAAATGATATCCGTTATCTTTTTTTGCTCTTCTAAAGAAGGTAATGGCAAAATATTTCGGAAAAATAAATATAGCTAATCATTTTACCATCTCTTATGCCTTCAAGCTTTTTGTTAAGTAGTTTTATGTAGTCGGGTGTCTTAAAATAATATTTGTAAAAGGTTGTTTCGATTTTTATTTTATTCCTGAGAATAATATAAGCGGGACTAAATGCCTTTGTAATTAGAATATTCAATACCGCCTTGAAAACTTCGCAAGCTTATTATAAAATCACCGACCTCCACAACTTTGTAACTGCCAACGCTTTTGTCAGTCACTGAAATTTGGTAATCTATTAAGTTTCTGGGAATAGCTCCTTGCTCTTGAGTAACAGCCAAAATCGGCAAATCGGAACGGTGGTCCTTATTGGATATGCTTTCAAATAACTCACCGCCATTTTTATATTTCCAATCTGGAAACGGCTTGCCATACTCGTCTTTGAGGTTTACTTTTCTACGAAGTAGTTTTTCTTGCAATTCCAGCTTGGGTTTTCTGGTATTCAATTATTTTGTTTTGGGTTTGAATCCTTTTATCTAAGGCTGAAAGTAAACCCATCAATTTTTCTTGTTCATCTTTTTTTGGAATATATACTCCAATTTTTTCTATAGTTGATTTAGAAAGACTTGGCACACCTGATGCCTCGTTGTATTTCAACCAATCTATTTTTTGAAATATATAATAGACAAACTTTGGTAAAGCTTTCTTAAATGAGTGGGTGTAAAAAAAAGTATCAACAGTCCAAAACTTTCCTTTATGATAATATGGCTTATTAATTGTTCCTTTTCTTCCTATGCAAACACTTTCACCATTAAATAAAAATTTGTTTACATAGGTCATTAAGCCCCCTGTACCAAATACCGGTACATCGCCATTTGATAAATGTTTATAATCGCGACCACTTCCAATTGTAAATAGCTCTTTCAAATTTCTTTGTTTCCACTCTCCCTCAAACCCGGGGAATCTCAAATTTGGAACCTTAAGGAAAGAACTTCCTGTTTTTAAATCCTCTTTTTACCTTTTGAGATTATTAATAACTTTTAAATCAATCTCATGAACGAACAAAAAACAATTGCACAAGTAATTCAGCTATGGAAACCGACAAAAAACAGTATGTAAAAAAATCAAGCTTCTCTGCTTACGTACTCTTAATTGAAAATCACTTGCTACAGGTATTCGGTGACAAAGAAGAAATCAAAGAAGCAGAAGTCCAAACCTTTGTATTTCAAAAATTGGAGCAGGGGCTAAGTCAAAAAACCATTAAAGACATATTAATTGTTTTAAAAATGGTGCTAAAATTTGGAGCTAAAAACAAATGGTCAGAGCATCACCATTTGATATCCAGTTCCCTACCGAGCGTGAAAAGTATAATATTGAAGTATTGAGCAGAACTAATCAATAAAAGATGATGAGCTATATAGAAACGCACTTCACATTTCGCAATGTCGGTGTATACATTTGTTGAGTGCCGGCATTCGAATCGGCGAAGTTTGCGCCCTTACCTGGGAGGACATCGACACAGATAACGGAATCATACATGTCAGAAAAACTATTCAGCGAATTTACCTGATAGAAGACGGAGATCGTAAGACAGAATTGATACTGGATACTCCTAAAACTAAAAACTCAATTAGATCAATTCCTATGAGCCGCGATCTATTAAAAATGCTAAAACCGTTAAAAAAGGTAGTAAACAATTCGTTTTTTGTACTGACCAACGACGCGAAGCCTACCGAACTTAGGACGTATAGAAGTTATTATAAAAATTTAATGAAAGAACTGAATATGCCGGACCTGAAATTTCATGGCTTGCGACATAGTTTTGCCACCCGGTGTATCGAAAGCAAATGCGATTATAAAACAGTTAGTGTACTGTTGGGCCATTCAAATATTACCACTACACTAAATTTATATGTACATCCTAATTTAGAGCAAAAGAAGAAATGTATAGATCAAATGTTTATGGCCTTGAGATAGCCGGTTTGCTGGTTTGTAATTGTTCATATTTGCTATCTTTAAAGGCTTTATCATAAATATGCCAAAACAATCCGAACAAATATTAGAAGAACAATTGGTAACCAACTTGCAAAAGTTAGGTTATCAATATGTTTTGTTATCCAATGAGTTAGCATTGGTTCAAAACCTCAAAGTGCAGTTAGAAAAACACACAATATTAGTTTTTCGGTTGGCGAGTTTGATAAAGTACTTAACATCCTTAACAAAGGTACTATTTCGAGAAAGCCAAAACGCTGCGGCAAAAAAAGCACATCATTCGCGACAACGGTGAAAACCTTTATTTTGAGTTTTTAAACACCGATCACTGGTGCCAAAACCAATATCAGGTAACCAACCAGGTTACACAAGAAGGGAAATACGTAAACAGGTACGATGTCACCCTTCTCATCAATGGCTTGCCGTTAGTTCAAATAGAGCTAAAACGGCGCGGTTTGGAAATGAAAGAGGCTTTTAATCAACTCAATCGTTACCAAAGGCATTCATTCAACGCCAATTATGCATTGTATCAGTACGTACAGGTGTTTGTAATTAGCAATGGGGTAAACTCTAAATACTTTGCTAATAATCGTTATCAGGACTTTAAACAAACTTTTTATTGGACTGATAAAGAAAACAAACGCCTTACAAATATATTAAGCGACTTTACCGATGTTTTTTTAGAGCCTTGTCATATCAGTAAAATGATATGTAAATATATCGTGCTTAACGAAGCCAATAAAATACCGATGATATTGCGCCCGTACCAATATTATGCTGTGGAGGCATTAATTGATCGAGTAAAGATCAGTAATAAAAATGCATACATCTGGCACACTACAGGTTCCGGCAAAACTCTAACATCATTTAAGGCCAGTCAAATATTGATAAATCTTCCGCAGGTTCATAAAGTGGTTTTTGTGGTTAATAGAAAAGATTTGGATTATCAAACCGCTAAAGAGTTTAATAGCTTTCAGGAAGGAAGCATCGATGGGGCTGACAATACCAATAATCTGGTAAAGCAGTTTACCGAACCTATGCTGACAAAAAGGGCGAGCATAAAAGTTCAAAACTTATCATAACAACTATTCAAAAACTAAACACTGCAATCAGTAAATTAAGATACGAAAGTAAAATGGCTGACTTAAAGGATAAACGAATCGTGTTTATCTTTGATGAATGCCACCGCAGCCAATTTGGCGAAACTCATCAACGTATAAAATCCTACTTTAACAACAGCCAATTATTCGGTTTTACAGGAACGCCAATATTTGCTGATAATGCTAATAAAAATGAATTAGGCAAGCGCACTACAAAAGATTTATTTGAAGATTGTCTGCATAAATATGTGATTACAGATGCTATTCGTGATGAAAATGTGTTGAAGTTTTCGGTTGAATATGTAGGCAGATACAAACATAAAGATGGCCGTGAAACTGCTATAGATATTGAGGTTGAAGACATTGACACAAGGGAGTTGATGGAAGATGAAAATCGCTTAACAAAGATTACCGATTATATTATTGCACATCACGACCGAAAAACACAAAGCAAACGTTTTACGGCGATGTTCTGTGTGGATAGTGTGAAAACGTTGATTAAATATTATGGTCTTTTTCAACGTCGAAAAGAAGAGGGAGCCCATCAATTAAAAGTAGCTACTATTTTTAGTTATGCGAATAACGAAGAAGATGCCGAAGCGAATGGTTTTATTCCCGAAGAAGTTTCGGTAGTTCAGGAACCGCAAGCTATTTACAATTTGCGACCACATGCCAGAGAAAAGTTAGACCAGTTTATCAATGATTACAATGAAATGTTTGGCTGTGCCTACAGCACTAAGGATAGTGAAAGTTTTTATAATTATTACAATGATGTTTCCAAGCAGGTAAAGGATGGTAAAATTGATATTTTATTAGTGGTGAACATGTTTTTAACTGGTTTTGACAGCAAAACGTTAAATACATTATACGTAGATAAAAACCTTAAATATCATGGTTTAATACAGGCATACAGCCGTACCAACAGAATATTAAATGAGCAAAAATCGCAAGGGAATGTAGTCGCTTTTCGTAATCTAAAAAACAGGACTGATGAAGCTATAACCTTATTCAGTAACAAGGATGCTATTGAAGTCATCATTATGCAGCCGTACGAGGATTATGCAAAAGAATTTGAAGAAGCTTTCGAAAAGCTAAAAGATATCACATCATCGCCAAATGATGTAAATGATCTACAAAGTGAAGATGACAAGCTAGAATTTGTAAAAGCCTTTCGAAATTTGATGAGGCTTAAAAATATCCTTACCTCTTTTGCGGATTTACCTGGGATGATTTCCAAATGCCTGAGCAGGAGTTTGAGGATTTTAAAAGTAAATACCTTGACATTTACGAAGGAACCAAAGAAACAAAAGAAAGGGTTTCTATTTTAGAAGACGTAGATTTCGAATTAGAGCTTATACATCGCGACGAGATAAATGTAAATTATATCATTCAATTACTGATTAAGCTCAAGTCACAGAATAAAGGCGATACAGAAAAAGACGAAAAGAGAGATTGCTAATTTATTGTCTACAGAAACCACCTTACGTAGCAAACGCGAATTGATAGAACGTTTTATTGAAGAAAATTTGCCACTAATTACGGATACAGATGAAGTAACATCAGAATTTGATAGGTACTGGGATAAAGAACAGAAGTTTGCATTCGAAAAATTAATTATTGAAGAAAAGCTTTCAAAAGAAAAAACAGAAAAACTGATTGAAGGCTACCTTTTTGCTGAAAGAGAACCTTTAAGGGATGACTTGCTTGATTTAATTGAAGGAGAAAAACCAACCGTATTACAGCGTAAGAAAAAGGGCGATACCATTTTGCTGCGTATCAAGGATTTTGTAGAAACTTTTATCAATGGTATGGCAGCATGAAATGCAGTAGGTAAGATTTGGCAATAAAAGTATAAAGTAATAACATAAAAAGGTCCTGAGAGTTATTCTTAGGACCTTAATGCATGGTAGCAAATTCAAATCAACTATTATATAGAATCTCAATCTACGGCTAACTTTTCTCATAATTTCTCCATGTCAGAGCTGATTTTATGGTCCATTACTTTAGCGTAAATTTGAGTAGTCTTAATGCTGGTATGCCCCATCATTTTGGACACACTTTCTATTGGAACGCCATTGTTTAATGTCACGGTTGTGGCAAAGGTATGCCTGGCAATATGGAAAGTCAACTGTTTCGAGATTTTACAAAGATCTGCGATCTCTTTTAGGTAAGCATTCATTTTTTGATTGCTCATTACTGGCAGGAGGGTATCTTTAACTACACATTGTGGGTGATCTGTGTAATTATGAATGATAGATAAAGCTACAGGCAATACTGGTATTCTCGAAAGCGTATCTGTTTTTTGCCTGTTTGTATAAATCCATAAGTTATTATCAATGCCTTTTACTAGCTCTGAGCGTTTTAGCTTATGGACATCAACATAAGCAAGACCGGTATAACAGCAGAACACAAACATGTCCCTGACCGTCTTTAAGCGCTCTACTTCGAATTTCTTTTTTATTAGCCTATCAAGTTCCTCTTTAGTTAGGACTTCTCTGTTTACAGCCTTCTGCTTAGGTTTGTAGTTTAGGTAAGGGTCAACTGTAAGCCATCCATTGCCCAGACAAATACGAACAATCTTACCCAGGTTCTTGATGTATTTGATCGCAGAATTATTACCACACTTGCGAACGCTGCGTAAGTAATGTTCAAATTCATTCAAAAAGGCGAAGTTTATCTTCGTTACCGGAATATCAGAAATGTTATAATGCGATTGCATAAAATCTTTAGTGTGCATCAGGCAGGTTTCATAACGTTCCAGGGTACTCTTTTCAAACTCTTGCCCGACAAGGTTTTTCATCTTTGCATTATGATCCTCAAATATTACCAGTAGCGTACGTGCTTTTTCTGCCTTCCCGACGTAGCGGTTTTTGACGGTTTCTGAAGTTATCAATTCATCCGCGTCTGACATCTTGCGTTGTAGTTCGTAGATTTTAAATTGAACATCATCCAAATAGGCATTTAATGCCCTGGAATCTGATTTGGTTCCAATAGCTCTGCCGGTTACAGCATCCCATCTTTCGGGATCGCATTTTCTGCTGACCGCAAGTTCTGTACGCCGGCCATCCACCGTAATACGTAAATAAATTGGCATTTCACCTGATTGGTAATTTTTAGGCTTTCTCAGGGAAAAAAGTAATGTGAGTGTAGTTCTCATAACTTTTGATTAATTAAAAGTGAAACAAATTTGATTAATTAATCACTTGGAATCAAGATGTTCAACGACTGAACATGTTGTCTATCAACTCATTATAAGATAATTCGGGAGTTCCTAAGCAGACTTGTATATGACTCCCGAATTACTCCCGAATGCTATGCGAAAACGTGAATAATTTGGTATGCCCTGAAAATGAAAAACCCCTTAAATGATGTCATTTAAGGGGTTTTTACTGTTTTTGATATTGAAA
>CAZZVO010000083.1:0-14447 GCA_964657505.1 uncultured Mucilaginibacter sp. | reverse complement strand
CAAAGAAAGCTCAGGTTCTTCGAGCATTTTTGCATCTTTAGTAATCCCAATTGCATTTGTCGTAGCGATATTAATATACATGTTTGTTTTAGGCGATCCAAGTCATTACAAAGGTGGTGATGTAGAACACGGCGATCCCGTAGATTATTTTGGAACTGTACACAGAGGCGGACCAATAGTACCTGTGCTGATGACATTCCTGCTTTGCGTGATTATTTTTTCTATTGAAAGATTTGTAGTGATTGGTAAAGCAGCAGGTTCTGGTAACGTTGATGTTTTTATTAAAAAAGTACAATCTTATTTGAACGCTGGTAACATTGAAGCTGCAAGTGCTGAGTGTGACAAACAAAAAGGTTCTGTAGCAAACGTGATTAAATCCGGCTTAAAGAAATACCGCGAAATGGAATTGGAAACAAACATGGATGTTGACCAAAAATGTCTGGCTATACAAAAAGATATTGAAGAAGCAACTTCGTTAGAAATGCCAATGTTAGAGCAAAACTTAACCATTATCGCAACTTTGGTATCTATTGGTACTTTAACCGGTTTGTTAGGTACAGTAACTGGTATGATCAGGGCGTTCGCTGCATTGGCAACATCAGGTGCACCTAATCAGGCCGCATTAGCGACTGGTATTTCAGAAGCTTTGATCAATACAGCTTTAGGTATCTTTACCTCAACCTTAGCCGTTATTGCTTATAACTTCTTTACATCTAAAATTGATACTTTAACCTATGCCATTGATGAAACAGGTTTTAGTATTGTTCAAACTTATGCTGCTTCTCACAAGAATTTGTAATTCTGAGACTGTAATATAATTGTTTGGCTTTTTACATTTTACACAATTAATTAAATAAAGCAAATATGCCAAGAGCTCATATAAAAAGAAAAAGCACCGCAATCGATATGACGGCAATGTGCGACATGGCTTTTCTTTTGCTTACTTTTTTTATTCTTACTTCTAAATTTAAGACTGAAGACCTTGTGCCGGTAGATATTCCTGGATCGTCAGTTACCATCAAAGTTCCTGACGATGTGGCAACTTTAACGATCGGACAAGGAAAAGTTTTTTTGGGTATGGAGGGAGAATCAATACGTAGGCAAACGCTGGAAAGTGTTGGCCAGAAGTATAATGTTACTTTTACACCTACGGAAAAAGCAGTATTTGAAACCTTACCTTCTTTTGGAGTTCCAATTGCTAGTATGAAACAGTTTTTGGATATGACTCCTGATCAGCGTAAGGAACTCAAACAACCAGGAATCCCTACAGATTCTGTAAGTAATGAGTTGTTCAATTGGGTACGCGAAGCGCGCGTATCTGCAAAAGCACTTGTTAACAAAGAATTAAGAATAAGTATTAAAGGCGATAGCAAGGAAGAATATCCGACTATCAAAAAAATAATTGCAATACTGCAAAAGCAAAAAGTAAACAAATTCAGTCTCATAACTTCAATGCGGGCTGCTAACTAATTTAAATTAAATAAAATGGCAGAATTAGATACCTCCGGGGGTGGCAAGAAAGGCGGAGGAAAAGTACGAAGTAAAAAAGCATCCACCCGTGTAGATTTGACAGCCATGGTAGATTTGGCTTTCCTGCTGATTACATTTTTTATGCTTACTACAACTTTGGCCAAACCACAGGCTATGGATTTAGGTATGCCAGATAAGGATGATATTAAAAAGGATCAGCTACCAGTTCCAGCTTCACGTACAATGTCGATATTGTTGGGCAGTAAAGATAAGTTGGAGTATTTTGTTGGCGAGCCAGGAAAAGTTGCACCTACTATTACTAATTACGGAAAAAATGGTATAAGAAAGGCATTGCTTGATAACTATCAAAAGATTAAGCAACAATCCGGTGGAAAAGAAATGATTGTTTTAATCAAGCCATCAGACAAATCAGATTACAGAAATTTGGTTGATATTTTAGATGAACTTAAAATAACAAATATTCAGATTTATGCAATTGTTGATATTGTTGGCAATGAAATTGAATCTTTGAAACGTGATGGACTGTATTAATTTTACAGTAATAAAAGAAGTATTAAAATCGTTAGTTTATAATTAACTAAACAACCATGGCAAAATTAGATATTTTAGATCCCCAATGGATCGAGGTTGTTTTTAGTGGACGTAACAAGGCTTACGGAGCCTATGTGCTTCGTAAAGAAAATGCAAAAACTTCAATTCGGGCTTTGATAATAGCCAGCGTATTGTTTGTTTTAGCAATCTCTGCGCCAACCATTATTAACATCATCAAAGGTTTCATCCCAAAAGCGGATGAGAAAGTCAAAATTCAAGACGTGGTATTAACACCGCCACCTCCCGTGGATATGACGAAACCACCCCCGCCACCACCGCAGGTGGAACCGCCAAAACCTAAGGTTGATCAGGTGCGTTTTCCGCCTCCGGTTGTTAAACCAGATAACGAGGTACAAGAAAAAGATCCTCCAACGGTTAAGGAGTTAGAGGTAAAAGATCCCGGACAAAAAGATCAAAAAGGTGATCCTAATCAGGATATTCGTATTGATGAAGCGGTTGGAAAGGCTGATATTACGCAAAAAGTAGTTGAAGAAAGTAATGAACCAGTAAGCTTTGCAGCAGTTGAGAAATTGCCAAAATTTCCTGGAGGTGATGAGGCTTTTGGTAAATATTTAAGCAAAACAATTCGTTATCCCGCTGTTGCAAAGGAAAACAACACACAAGGACGTGTAATTGTATCATTTGTAGTTGAAAGGGATGGCAAGCTAACCGACATTAAAGTTTTACGTGATATCGGAGGCGGTTGCGGTGAAGAAGCTATTCGTGTATTAACAAAATCACCGGCCTGGTCACCAGGTATCCAAAACGGTAAAGCGGTTCGTGTAGCTTACACAATGCCAATTAATTTTACACTTGCTGGAGATCAGTAATCATGTAATGATAAATATGTTTGATTTTAAGCAGAAACCGCTCAAAGAGCGGTTTCTGCTTATTTTAGGGCTGATTATATTTTTTTGTTTTTTTGGCTTAGGACTGATGATTATGTTCTGGAATAAGCTTCCTCTGAATATGTCGTCTACGCAAAGGTATCTGTTTGGATCTGTAACTATAATTTATTCAATTCTCCGTTTTTCCAGATTGTTAAAAAAAGATGAGGTTTAAAAAGATAAGTTATTGTAATAGCCTGATATTATTGTTGATTACAATTACAGCCTGTAATCAAAGTAATACAAGTAATACTTCAGATACTTTTGTTTCGGGAAATTATAAATTTGTATTTGATGAATCACTTTCTCCACTTTTAGATCAGGAATTATATGTATTTGAATCAAGCTTTTCAGGTGCAAAACCTGAAGTTCTCTATCGCCCTGAGAATAAAATTTTAGATTTAATATTAAACGACAAAGCGCGGTTTGCAGTAATGGGGCGAACACTCTTTCCTGAAGAAGTAAAAATATTAAGCAACAGAAATCTTCCACCAAAAATTGGTAAGATAGCTATTGACGCGATAACTTTAATTGTTGCTAAAAATGTGACAGATACATCTATGTTATTATCACAAGTGAAAGGATTATTTAGCGGAAATACGAAAAGCGATAAGATCCTCGTTTTTGATAGTCCAAACTCAAGTGTTATAAATTATTTAAAAGCATTAACAGGTATAGAAAAAGTTGAACAAAAAAATATATTTGCGCTTAAAAACAGTAAGGAGGTGATTAGATACGTTGCCACACATCAAAATGCTATTGGTTTCCTGAGCTATAGTTGGTTAACAGAACCCGATGCAGATTATGCAGAGGCAATTAAAAGTATTAAAATAGTGGGTATTAAAGATGAGAAAGCTAAAGATTCAGAAAAAGCGTATATTAAGCCAACACAATCCAGCATTGCGTTAAAACAATATCCTTTGACGAGATCTGTTTATGTAGTAGACTGCACAGGTAAAGTGGGTTTAGGTACAGGCTTTGCCTCTTTTTTATTAAGTGAAAGAGGGCAGAAAATAATTTTAAGATCAGGTTTGTTACCGGATTCTTTACCTACAAGGGAAATCAACATTAAAAAGGAATTATAAATTAATATTAGAATAATAACTATGAAAATGATCAATAAGGCAGTAATGACCATTTCCGGTTTAGCTATACTAAGTTCTTCTGCTTTTGCGCAAAGTTTAGCGGATGCAAAAAAAGCGCTGGATGCAGAGCAGTATCAGAAGGCAGAATCAATGCTAAAAAATCTAACACAAACACAAGCCGCAAAAGATGAAAATTATTTTTATTTGGGTTGGTTATATCTAAAAACAGAATATCCTGATTCTGCAAAAGCCACTTTTACCAAAGGTATTAGTGTAAATCCAAAATCTGCTCTAAATTATGCAGGTTTAGGTGCAGTTGACCGTACAGATAAAAATACAGCTTCTGCAAAATCGAATTTTGATAAAGCAATTGCTGCTACCGATAAAAAAGACACTGAACCTTATGTTTACATAGGTAAAGCTTATTTATTAGCACCAAACCCGGATGCAAATTCTGCTATCCAGGTTTTGCAAAAAGGTATTGCTGCTAATCCAAAAGATAAAAATCCTGAATTGTACGCTGCTTTAGGTGATGCTTATCGTTCACAACTTAAAAACACGGAGGCTTATGACAATTATACGCAAGCGTTAGCTATTAATCCAAAAATGGTAAGTGCTGTGGTAGCAACAGGTGTAATTTGGAAGCAAGCTAATAATTATGAAGATTCTGAAAAAGAATATCGTAAGGCATTAGCTATTGATCCTAATTATGGTCCAGCTTATCGCGAATTAGCAGAAACCTATTTAAGATGGGGTAAAAACAGTACTTCCGCTGTATCTACACAAAAATATACTCAAGCTGTTGATTTTTATAAGAAATATTTAGACCTGACAGACAGGTCTATTGATTCCAGAATGAACTATGCACGTTTCTTAGTTTACGCACAGGATTATAAAGGCTTAGAACAAGAGACTAATGAGATAGCAAAATTGGCACCTAAAAATAACCTGTTGGTTTATCGTTATTTAGGTTACGCTGCTTACGAAAACAAAAACTATCCCGCTGGATTGGAAGCTTTAAATAAATTTATAACCCAAGCAGATCCAAAAAGGATTATTCCAATGGATTATTTGTACTTGGGCCGTTTGCAAATTGCCTCTGGACAAGATTCTACTGGTATCAATTCATTGAGAAAAGCGATCAGTCTTGATACCACCCAAGTTGAAGGTTATGGTGACGTAGCTAAATCTTTATACAACCAAAAGAAGTATGTTGAAGCTGGTGATGCTTACAAAACTTTTGTAACAAAATCCCGTCAGGCGACATTGAATGATTATTTAAGAGAAGGGGTAAGTTATTATAACGCTTTCAAGGCTCAATATTACAGTACTGCAACTCCAAAACCAGTTGCTGATACGTCATTATTGGTAAAAGCTGATTCGGCATTTAGCTATATTCAACATCATGCAGCGGCTCCGCAAGCTTCAGTAGCATTATATCAAGCCAGGGCTAATGATTTGAAAGAACCAAGCCGTAATACATCGATGGGTTACGCTAAACCTTATTATGAGCAATACATACAATTGGTAACCGCAAAAACTCCTATTGCTGATGCTGATAAAATATTTTTAGGTGAAGCTTATGCTTATTTAGGAACATACTATGAGTTTAAAGAAAAAGATGCAGCTAAAGCAGCCGAAAATTTTGGAAAAGCTTTAGAAGCAGATCCTACTAATAAACAGGCCAAAGGTTATACCGAACGAAAAGCAAAAACTAAATAAAAAGCTTGCTTTAATTGAAAGGCCTCTTTTTAAGAGGCCTTTTTTTATATTTGTCAACTTGTAAAATTAATAATCATGGAAGCTCAAAGTTTACCGATAAATTATTTACCTATCATCTTCCAAATGGTTGTAGCACTTGGTTTTGTTTTTACAACCATGTTTGCAACACATAAATTAGGCCCTAAAAGAAGTACTAAGGATAAATTGACACCTTTTGAATCTGGAATAGAGGTAATTGGAAACGCACGTACTCCTGTTTCCATCAAATACTTTTTAGTTGCTATTTTGTTTGTGTTATTTGATGTAGAAGTAATCTTTATGTATCCCTGGGCGGTAAATTTTCGTGATTTAGGTTCTGATGGCATGTTAGAAATGTTTGTTTTTATGGGAACTTTACTTTTAGGTTTTATCTACATTTTGAAAAAGAAGGCGTTAGATTGGGATTAAGTAACATAGAATTGTTCTAAATAAGTTTACGCTTATCGATAAATAAAATAGCATAATATATTATTGTAAATTTGTGCTTATCTTTTTCCGAGATAAGTTTTGGCATTAAAATATGACTGATATTAAAATAGTTGATGCGCCGCCAGGAGTAGAAGGTTCAGGATTTTTTGCCACTTCTTTAGACCAGGCCATCGGGCTGGCACGTTCTTGCTCACTTTGGCCTTTACCGTTTGCTACATCTTGCTGCGGAATTGAGTTTATGGCCACCATGGGTTCGCATTACGATTTGGCCAGGTTCGGTGCAGAAAGGTTGAGTTTTTCTCCTCGCCAGGCAGATTTATTGATGGTGATGGGTACAATTGCGAAAAAAATGGGTCCGGTCCTGCGTCAGGTTTATTTACAGATGGCCGAACCACGTTGGGTGATGGCTGTTGGTGCTTGTGCTTCCAGCGGTGGTATTTTTGATACATATTCTGTATTGCAAGGTATTGATGAAATTATTCCTGTCGATGTTTACGTTCCCGGTTGTCCGCCTCGGCCAGAAGGCATTATTGATGGCTTTATGAATATTCAGAAGCTGGTACAAACAGAAAGTGGCAGAAGAAGGGAAGCACCAGAGTACAAGGAATTATTAGCTAAATATGGAATTCAATAATGGGTAAAATTCTTAATGAAGAAATTGTAAACCAGTTGAATGCAAAGTTTGGAGATCATCTTTCTTTACTTTCAGAACCTTCTGATCTGCCAAATTTTGAAACATCAAAAGCGTATTTGATCGAAGTTCTAACGTTTTTAAAATCAGATCCAATACTTCAATTTAATTTCTTAACAGATATTACCGCAGTACATTATCCCGAAAAGGAGAAACAGTTTTGTGTAGTTTATCACTTGCATAGTTTTATAAATAATATACGCGTTAGGATAAAAGTTTTTCTTACAGAAAATGACGTGCATATTCCATCAGCAACAGATATTTGGAATGGTGCGAATTGGATGGAACGGGAAACTTATGATTATTTCGGGATTGAGTTTGATGGTCATCCTGATCTGCGCCGTATTTTAAATGTGGACGACATGGTAGCTTTCCCAATGCGAAAAGAGTTTCCATTAGAAGATCCAAACCGCGTTGATAAAAGAGATTATTTTTTTGGAAGATAGGAGCTAATTAAGAATGGAAAATTTTCCTGTTTTTACTGATAACGATCCGCAGGATTCGCCTACAACACTAAACCTTGGCCCAACGCACCCGGCTACACACGGCGTATTCCAAAATGTGTTGCAAATGGACGGGGAAAGGATTTTGAGCGGCGTTTCTACAATTGGTTATATTCATCGTGCCTTCGAAAAAATTGCAGAACACCGTCCTTTTTACCAGATCACACCGTTAACAGACCGAATGAACTATTGCTCATCACCCATAAACAATATGGGCTGGCATATGACGGTGGAAAAACTGTTAGATATAAAAACACCAAAACGGGTTGATTATCTACGTGTTATTGTAATGGAACTAGCTCGTATTTCCGACCATATTATTTGCAATGGTGTTTTAGGTGTTGATACAGGTGCTTTTACAGGCTTTTTGTATATGATGCAATATCGCGAAGCCATCTATGAAATTTATGAAGAAGTTTGCGGTTCACGTTTAACAACTAATATTGGCCGCATCGGCGGTTTTGAGCGTGATTTTAATGAAATTGCTTTCCGAAAAATCCGTAAGTTCCTGGTTGATTTCCCGGTTGTATTGAAAGAGTTTGAATCCCTTTTTAACCGCAACCGTATATTTATCGACCGTACGCGCGGCGTTGCGCCTGTTGATGCAGAAACCGCTTTAAGCTATAGCTGGAGCGGGCCAATTTTACGGGCGACGGGTGTAGATTACGATGTTCGTGCGATGGAGCCTTACAGTTCTTACGAAGATTTTGATTTTGAAGTGCCTGTAGGAACAAATGGCGATGTTTACAATCGTTTTATGGTTAGGAACGAGGAAATGAAGCAGAGTATGCACATTATTTCCCAAGCATTAGAAAAATTGGAAAAAGAGCCAAAAGGTATTTTCCATGCGGATGTTCCGGATTATTATCTTCCCCCAAAACAGGAAGTTTATAACAATATGGAAGCTCTAATTTATCACTTTAAAATTGTAATGGGCGAAGTAAAAACACCGGTAAAAGAAGTATATCACGCTGTAGAAGGTGCTAATGGCGAACTTGGTTTTTATTTGATCAATGATGGCGGGCGCGCTCCTTATCGTTTGCATTTCCGCAGGCCGAGTTTTATCAACTACCAAATGTATGCGCCAATGAGTAAAGGCATGCTTTTATCCGATGCGATTATCAATATGAGTAGTTTAAACGTAATTGCAGGAGAGTTAGATGCTTAAAATTGAAGAAACGGTAGTTGTACATGAGTTTTCTCAAGAGTTGTACAAGCAATTCCAAGATATTGTTAGCCGTTATCCGGTTGAGCAACCAAAGGCTGCTTTATTGCCTGTTTTGCATGTTGTTCAGGCAGAATTTGGTTGGCTAAGCGTAGATGCAATGGATAAAGTCGCAGCTTATTTAGATATCCAGCCGATTGAGGTTTACGAGGTTGCTTCTTTTTATACCATGTATTTTCTTCGTCCGCAGGGAAAATACATGCTGGAAGTTTGCCGCACCGGGCCTTGTTGTTTGGTTGGCGCGGAGAAAATCATGAAATACATCGAGCAAAAGTTAGGTGTAAAAGAAGGCGATGTAACCGTTGACGGACTTTTTAGCTGGCGAGGTGTAGAATGTTTAGCTGCCTGCGGTTTCGGGCCAGTTTTACAAATTGGGCCAGAATATACTTTTTATGAAAATTTAACGGAACAATCCGTAGATAAATTAATAAGCGACCTCACCATAAAAGCTAATAATTAGGTATGAAAAAGAGTAAAGTTATAGGCTGGGATGCCGCACTGTTACTCGCGGTCATACTGTTTTTATCGACTAAAAATTGGGGTAACTACAATTTGATTATTGGATTAACCGCTGTAAACATTCTAAGGTATTCTGTAAAATATCATATTGATTACTATAAAATAGCTGGTAAAATTATTTAAAAAGCAGCAATGGGTCGTAAATTACTATTAGAACATATTGCAGTTGAAGGCATCAATACTTTTGATGTTTACCGTTCTAAAGGCGGTTATGCGGCTGTCGAAAAAGCTATAAAAACACTTACTCCGGAAGAAATTGTAGAGGAAGTTAAAAAATCGGGTTTGCGTGGCCGCGGCGGTGCAGGTTTTCCAACTGGTATGAAATGGAGCTTTCTGGCAAAGCCGGAAGGCAAACCGCGTTATCTGGTTTGTAACGCTGATGAATCTGAACCGGGAACTTTTAAAGACCGGTTTTTGATGACGAAAATTCCGCATTTGTTAATCGAAGGAATGATCATCGGCAGTTTTGCTTTAGGCGCAAAAACTTCTTACATCTACGTTCGCGGAGAAATGATGCCGCAAATCCGCATCCTCGAAAAAGCAATTGCCGAAGCTAAGAATGCAGGATTTCTCGGTAAAAATATATTAGGAACAGGTTATGATCTGGAATTGTACGTTCAACCTGGTGGCGGTGCTTATATTTGCGGAGAAGAAACTGCCTTAATCGAATCTTTGGAAGGTAAGCGTGGAAACCCGCGTATCAAACCTCCTTTTCCGGCGATTGCTGGTTTATGGGGTTGCCCGACTGTTGTAAATAATGTAGAATCTATTGCAGCAGTTGTGCCAATTATCCGTGATGGCGGCGAAGAATATGCGAAAATTGGTGTTGGAAGAAGTACCGGAACAAAATTGATTTCTGCTTCCGGAAATTTGGTAAAACCCGGAATTTATGAAATTGACTTAGGTTTGCCAGTTGAAGAATTTATCTATTCGGATGAGTATTGCGGAGGAATTGCGAACGGTAAACGTTTAAAAGCGGTTGTGGCAGGAGGTTCTTCAGTTCCTATTTTACCAGCTAATTTAATCACCAAAACCATCAATCAGGAAGCGCGATTGATGAGCTACGAATCCTTGTCGGATGGTGGTTTTGCAACCGGTTCTATGATGGGTTCGGGTGGTTTTATTGCTTTTGATGAAGATCAGTGCATCGTTAGAAATACCTGGAATTTCGCCCGCTTTTATCACCATGAAAGTTGCGGACAATGTTCGCCTTGCCGCGAAGGAACTGGCTGGATGGAAAAGGTTTTGCATCGATTGGAATACGGACACGGAAAACTAAGCGACATCGATTTGTTGGTTGACGTTTCTAAAAAGATTGAAGGAAATACAATTTGTCCGTTAGGAGATGCTGCGGCATGGCCTGTTGCCAGTGCAATCCGTCATTTTCGGGATGAGTTTGAATGGCATGTAACTGAACCAAGGGTTTGTTTGGAACGCAATTATGGGTTAGCCCGTTATGCCGATCCGCTGCCAAAACCAGAACCTGTTGCAGTATAAAAAATAGGTGATAAAAGAAGCATTGGTGTAATGCTTCTTTTATCACACAAAAAATAAATACTTGATTTAAGTTTTTATTGTTGATTGAAAATTTAGAATGTCAGATACAGTTAAAGTTAGCATAGACGGAATCCCGGTAGAAGTTAGTCCGGGCACAACCATCCTCAACGCTGCAAGGCAAATTGGGGGCGATGTGGTTCCGCCTGCCATGTGCTATTATTCTAAACTATCGGGGAGCGGCGGTAAATGCCGTACCTGTTTGGTTAAAGTAAGTAAAGGATCAGAAAAAGATCCAAGGCCGATGCCGAAATTGATTGCTTCCTGCCGTACAACCGTAATGGACGGCATGGAAGTGCAAAATATCACTTCACCAGAAGTAATTGAAGCCAGAAAAGGCATTGTAGAAATGCTGTTGATCAATCATCCTTTGGATTGCCCGGTTTGCGATCAGGCGGGCGAATGTTCTTTACAAGATTTAGCTTACGAGCACGGCGCAGCAAAAACACGTTATGAATTTGAACGCCGTAAGTTTGAACGAATTGATATTGGTGATAAAATCCAATTACACATGACGCGCTGCATTTTATGTTACCGCTGTGTTTTTGTGGCCGATCAAATTACAGATCATCGTATTCACGGTATTTTAAACCGCGGCGATCATTCTGAAATTTCTACTTATATTCATCACGCAGTTGATAACGATTTCTCCGGAAACGTAATTGATGTTTGTCCGGTTGGTGCTTTAACTGATAAAACTTTCCGCTTTAAAAATAGGGTTTGGTTTATGAAACCAGTAGAAGCGCACCGCGATTGCAAAACGGATAAATGCAGTGGCCGCGTAACGTTATGGTACAAAGGTGATGACGTTTTGCGTGTTACTGGTCGCAAAGATGTTTATGGTGAAGTTGAAGAGTTTATCTGCAATACTTGCCGTTTTGAAACGAAAAAAACTTCGGATTGGGTGATTGAAGGTCCACGCAACGTATCTAATACTTCCGTAATCAGTTCCAATCATTACGGTTCTTTAAACTTGCCGCCTGTAGTGAAGAAAAATTTGGCTTTGCAGGAAGCCAACAAAGAACAATTAGAACGTTACACCAGATTATAAATGGAATTAGCATTAGTTTTAGAAAAATTTATTCTGGTTGCCATTATTTTTGGGATCAGTTTAGTAACCGCTATGTATTCTACTTATGCTGAACGTAAAGTAGCTGCGTTTTTGCAGGATCGTGTTGGCCCGGACCGTGCCGGGCCTTTTGGTATTTTACAGCCAATGGCTGATGGTGCCAAAATGTTTATGAAGGAAGAAATTATTCCTACGCAATCCAGCGGTTTGTTATTTATTATTGGCCCGTCGCTCGCTATTTTAACGGCTTGCATTGGTTCGGCAGTTATTCCGTGGGGACAAAAATTGACTATCGGTTCCCGTGTAATCGATTTACAAGTAACCGATATCAACGTTGGAATTTTATACATTTTTGGTGTAGTTTCTTTAGGTGTTTACGGCATCATGATTGGCGGCTGGGCTTCTAACAATAAATATTCTTTATTGGGTGCTATTCGTGCAGCGTCGCAAAATATCAGTTACGAAATTGCAATGGGCTTATCGATCATCGCCTTGCTGATGTTAACCGGAACGCTAAGTTTAAGAGAAATTGCAGAACAGCAACACGGATTTTGGTCGAACGGCTGGTTTACTTGGAATGTTTTTCGTCAGCCTTTAGGATTTTTAATTTTCATTATCTGTGCTTTTGCTGAGACAAATCGCAGTCCGTTTGATTTGCCAGAATGTGAAACTGAATTAGTTGGCGGTTATCACACCGAATATTCCTCAATGAAATTAGGTTTTTACCTATTTGCAGAATACATCAACATGTTCATTTCCTCCGCAGTAATGGCCACTTTATATTTTGGAGGGTTTAACTTCCCTTTTATGCACCATTTAGGTTTATCAGAAAACCTAGTAACAATTTTGGGCGTGGTTGCTTTGTTTGCCAAGATAATTTTCTTCATCTTTTTCTTTATGTGGGTTCGATGGACAATTCCACGTTTTCGTTACGATCAATTAATGGATTTGGGTTGGAAAGTTTTAATCCCGCTTGCTATTGCCAACATCGTGTTGACTGGTGTTTTTGCCACAATTTTTAAATAATCGTTCAGCTAAAATGGAATCATTAACTAATAAAAAGAAAGTTCTCGAAGCAAAACCACTCACGTTTTTGGAGCGCGCATATTTGCCAGCAATTTTATCAGGACTTTCGATCACCATAAAGCACTTCTTTAAAAAACCGGTAACCATACGTTATCCCGAAGAAAAGCGAGAGTTTTCTGAAAATTACCGCGGTTTACACTCCTTAAAAAGAGACGAAGAAGGAAGAGAAAGATGTACTGCTTGCGGATTATGTGCTTTATCTTGTCCGGCAGAAGCGATCACGATGATTGCAGGCGAGCGCCAGCCAGGCGAAGAAAAGTTGTACCGAGAAGAAAAGTATGCAGCAGTTTACGAAATTAATATGTTGCGTTGCATTTTCTGCGGATTGTGTGAAGAAGCTTGTCCGAAAGAAGCAATTTACTTAGATGGAGACATTGTTCAATCTGATTTTTTACGGAAAGATTTTATCTACGGAAAAGACAAATTGGTAGAAGCACCCTTGAATCAATAGTTTTTATACCTTTGCCCGAGTTTTTAGCCGGAGCAAAGGTATTTTTATTTCAACACATGAGTTTATTTTACTTCGTCGCATTTTTATCTGTGTTTTTTTCACTGCTCGTGATTTTTTCTAAAAATCCGGTGCACAGTGTACTTTATCTCATTCTCACATTTTTCACTTTTACCATCCATTATTTCTTGTTGAATGCACAGTTCCTTGGCATTGTAAATTTCATTGTTTACATGGGGGCAATCCTGGTGCTGTTTTTATACACCTTAATGTTGATGAACTTGAACACAGAATCAGAACCGGTAAAGTCAAACCTGTTGAAAGTGATTGGCGTAATTGGCGGGGGATGTTTATTGGTAACGCTGATTGCTTCCTTAAAAATTTCAGGTAATTCTGATGTGGTTATCTTAAAGGATCCAAATCTCGGCTTAGTAAAAAGTCTTGGTAAGGTGCTGTTTCACCAGTTTTTATTACCGTTTGAGGTTTCCTCCATCCTGTTATTATCCGCAATGGTTGGTGCCGTTTTATTAGCTAAAAAAGAATCCTGATTTACGATGGAACATATATCTAACGCCATACAAACCATTCCGCTCAATCATTACATTTTGTTAAGCGCCATCATTTTTTCGATTGGCATAATGGGCGTATTAATTCGAAGAAATGCGATCGTAATTTTTATGTCGGTTGAGTTGATGTTGAATTCGGTAAATCTGCTGTTGACTGTTTTTTCTATTTATCGAAATGATGCAGCCGGACAAGTTTTTGTATTCTTCGTAATGGCTTTAGCTGCCGCAGAAGTAGCGGTCGGTTTGGCCATTATCGTGATGATTTACCGCAACACAAATACCATCGATATCAACGTTTTAAACAGGTTAAAATGGTAATATCTTCTAAAAATCAAAACGTATTGGCATGATCAGTAATTACATTTGGTTAATACCGATACTTCCTTTAACAGGGTTTATTATTAATGGTTTAGGCAGAAAAGTCCTGCCAAAAAACCTGATCGGTTTATTGGCAAGTTTGATGGTTTTAATCCCGTTTGTGTTAAGTGTGATGCTGTTTTTAGAGGTAAAAAATTCAGGTCAGCCCATTAATGTTACTTATT
>CAZZVO010000082.1:0-14452 GCA_964657505.1 uncultured Mucilaginibacter sp. | reverse complement strand
CCGATCTGAATGAATTGCCAATTTCCATCACCGAACAATTAAACAATATCCTGCAAAGCCTAACTTACTTTGCGCCCGAAACGGCCTTGGCCATACTGTTTTTACTGCTGATAATTACGGGTTTATTATTTAAAAACGATGCCGACTGGATTTGCCGTTTACTATGCCTGCTCGGTTTGGTTTTCGTTTTCCAGCGAGATGCGCAGCAGTTGTATTTGATTCTTTCCGGCCCGAAATTCCTGTTTGGCAACATGCTTCTTTTACACCATACTTCTGTGGTTTTTAAGTTGATTTTTGCCGTGCTTACTTTCCTCATTGTGGTTTATATTCCATTAGATCAACAGTTAAAAGCGCATCAAAAAGGTTTAAGCGATTTGTACGCCATCATCATCGCCGTCGTTTTTGGCTTGCATTTAATGGCGATGTCGATCAATTTATTGATGATCTATTTGTCTGTCGAAATGGTTTCTATCGGTTCGTATTTATTGGTTTCTTATCGTTCAGAAAACCGTTTTGCAGTAGAATCAGGTTTAAAATATGTGCTTTTTGGGTTTGCTGCTTCAGCAACAATGCTCTACGGCTTGTCTTTATTGTACGCTTTTACTGGAACGCTGGATATTTTTAACGGGCATTTTTTGGAACAATTGATCCGTATTAACCCAGTTTCGGTTTCATTGTCGATCCTGTTGGTGCTGGTTGGCATCGGCTTTAAACTTTCTTTTGTGCCGATGCACTTTTGGGTGCCAGATGTTTACGAAGGCGCACCTACGCCGATTGTTGCTTTTTTATCAACCTTAACCAAAATTGCTGGTTTTGCTTTGCTGGCCAACTTTTTAACGCCTTTTGTTTTCTTCGGAAAATGGACGGCTTTTGATTTCCGTCTGTTTTTTTCCGCCATCGCAATCATCACCATGATTGCCGGGAATTTTGCGGCTATCCTTCAAACCAACATCAAAAGAATGCTGGCTTATTCGGCTATCGGCCATACCGGTTTTGGGTTGATGGCGTTAGTTACTTTTTCGCAACAAGGCGTTTCGGCATTGCTTTTTTACCTGATTGTTTATGCTTTGGCCAACATAGGAGCTTTGATGCTTTGCAGTTTTTATGCCGATAAAAACAGTATGCTCAGCGTTCAGGATTTACGCGGATTAGGTAAAACTTATCCTTTTGCAAGTGTTTGTTTTGTCGTCCTGCTTATCTCGCTAACGGGTTTGCCCGTTTCGGCTGGTTTTAATGGTAAAGTGCTTGTTTTTTCCTCGGTGATAGAGGTTTACAGGCAAAACCACAACGTTTGGCTACTTACTCTGCTGGTTACCGGTGCCATTACTACCGTTGTTTCTCTGTTTTACTATTTCAAAATACCTTTAAATCTTTTCTTGAAATCCGCAGAAAAAACGATGGAGCCACGAAGCGGAAACAAGCAAACTTCGCTGCTGATAATCATTGGTTTACTAAGCGCAGTAGTTCTTTTATTAGGCATTTTTCCATCGGTGCTTGCCAATTTTGTTAGGTAACCCATACTGTTTTTTAATCATCATTTTTAAGTAACGATTGCACCTTAAACTTTCCACATATTCGTTTTAGGCTTAGAAATTATATTATAAGTCCTACTTTTGCGGCTCAATAGCAATCATGAGCGATCAGATTAAACACGAGTGCGGTGTTGCCTTTATCCGCCTGTTAAAGCCCCTTTCTTTCTATCAAAAAAAATACGGAACCTCACTTTACGGTCTAAACAAGCTGTATTTGCTGATGGAAAAGCAGAATAACCGCGGGCAGGACGGTGCCGGTGTGGCCACTATTAAACTGGATGTTGCGCCCGGAAACCGTTACATCAGCCGCCACCGTTCCATGGCAAAAAATGCTGTTTCCGACATTTTTGAGTATATCCAGAAAAAATTTGCCGACGTTCAAAAAGAATATCCGGAACAATTCCAGGATGCCGAATGGTTAAAAGAGCATGTGAGTTTTACTGGAGAAGTTTTGCTGGGACATCTACGCTATGGAACGCACGGTAAAAACAGTATTGAAAATTGCCATCCGTTTCTCCGCCAAAATAATTGGATGACACGGAATTTAGTGATTGCCGGTAACTTCAACATGACGAACACCGAGGAATTGTTGCAGCAATTATTTGAGCTGGGCCAGCATCCTAAAGAAAAATTAGATACGGTTACAGTTTTAGAAAAAATTGGTCATTTTTTAGATAGTGAAGTGCAAGGTTTGTTCGACCAGTATAAACGTGAAGGATTAGATGATAATGTTGAGATTACCAAACTCATTGCCAATGATTTAGATGTAGCAAAAATCCTTAAAAAATCAGCAAAATCTTGGGATGGCGGTTATACAATTGCCGGGATTTTCGGTCATGGAGATGCTTTTATCATGCGTGATCCGGCTGGGATTCGTCCCGCGTTTTACTATATGAATGATGAAATAGTCGTTGCTGCTTCCGAACGACCGGCCATTCAAACGGCGTTTAATATTCCGATTGGTGACATTAAAGAAATTAAGCCAGGCCATGCGTTAATTATTAAGAAAGACGGAAACATCAGCCAAAAACAGTTCCGGGAACCAACAGAAAAAAAATCTTGTTCCTTTGAACGGATTTATTTTTCGAGAGGAAGTGATGCTTCGATTTACAGAGAACGCAAGCAATTGGGGCGGTTATTGTGTAAGCAGATTTTGGATGCAGTAGATTACGATCTGGAAAATACCGTTTTCTCCTACATCCCAAACACGGCCGAAGTCGCTTTTTACGGGATGGTTGAAGGTGTACATAAATACATTAAATGCTACCAGCGCGAGCAGTTGCTCAACCGTGCCGATAAAATCACGGATGAAGAGTTACGCAAAGTGCTCGAAATTTATCCGCGTGTAGAAAAACTGGCGATAAAAGATGTGAAGCTTCGCACTTTCATTACCCAGGATGCAGATCGGTCCGAAATGGTGGCGCACGTTTACGATACTACTTACGGTCTCATCAAAAACGGAACGGATACTTTGGTGGTGCTGGACGATTCCATTGTCCGCGGCACAACTTTAAAGCAAAGTATCTTGAAAATTATTGATCGTTTAGGGCCGAAAAAAATCATTGTGGTTTCTTCTGCCCCGCAAATCCGTTACCCGGATTGTTACGGCATCGATATGTCGAGAATGAGCGAGTTTGTTGCTTTCGAAGCTGCCATCAGCTTATTAAAAGACCGTGGAATGGAAAATGTGTTCCATGATGTTTATGAACGTTGTGTGGAAACGGAACATTCACCCAAAGAGCAGGTTCAAAATTATGTAAAAGCCATTTACGAGCCGTTTACAGATGAACAGGTTTCCGATCGTATTGCAGAAATCATTACTCCAAAAAATATAAAAGCGGAAGTGCAGGTAATTTACCAGACTTTGGATAACCTGCACAAAGCCTGCCCGGAACATTTAGGCGATTGGTATTTCTCCGGAAATTATCCAACGCCTGGTGGAAATAAGGTAGTAAACAAAGCATTCCAAAACTGGATGCAGGGGAAGAACCAGCGGGCTTATATGTAGGAGGAGTGAGGTGCGGGGTTTTAAGTGCGCCCCTTGGTTGCTAATATATATACATATTGAATTTAGGCTGATAAAAGAAGTATCGGCTAAATTTGCACTTGCTTTTGATAAAATAAAATCTCGTACAATTCAGGAGTTGGCACAAGACTAAAACTGAAAAAACTCATACAAAAAATGAACAGCAAACAATCAGAAATTTTTGTTGGCAGTCAGCAAATACAGGTTTACGATGAAAGCCTAGCTATTTCTTTTCCGGTTTTAATTCAATATCCTACCCATCAACCTTCTAAAACAACATCTTTTGGACTATATACAATGGATGTTAGTCCGGATGCAGAAATTATTGAAGAGCAATTTCCTCTTGTAATAATTTCACACGGTAACGGCGGTTCTCATTTACTTTATCGAACTATCAGTACGCATTTAGCAAAAAATGGATTTGTAATTGCCATGCCGGAGCATTACGGAAATAACCGTAACGATAACCATTTGGAAAACACAAATGAAAACCTTATAAACCGTCCCAAACACATCAGCCTAACTATTGATAATATGCTTTCTGAAGATAGATTTGGCAAAAGTATATTAAGAAACAAAATTGCTGTGATAGGACATTCGATGGGTGGTTATACCGCTTTGGCATTGGCTGGAGGATTACCAAGGACGAGGGAAGGACAAAAAGTTGAGGTTTCATCAGACCCAAGAATTAAAGCAATTGTGTTGCTTGCGCCAGGAACAGGTTGGTTTATGAATTCTTTGGAGAAAGTAACTATTCCAATTTTGATGCTTATTGCCGAACGTGACTCAATTACACCAGATTGGAATGCTGATATTGTAATGAAATATATTCCAGACAAATCTCAGGTTACCTTCCGAAAGGTTGAAAACGCGGGGCACTTTTCATTTTTAAGCCCGTTTCCTGATAGCATGAAAAGCCCGAATTTCCTTCCATCAACAGATCCCAGTGGATTTAACCGTGAAGAATTTTATAAAGAACTTCCGATTGAAATACTTCAATTTCTTGACGACAAATTAAATCAAAACTGAACAATGAATATTAGTAAAATTTAACGGTAAGTACTATCAATTCGGCGACGGCATTCCCGAAAATACAAAATGAGTAACGAGCCGGTCCAAAATAATAAAGGCAGCAATAATCAAGGCAATCCCAGCCACATAATTTAAGCGGTTCACTAATTTCACAGAGATCTTGTCACGCAACTTATTGGCATAAAAGGCCTTAATCGTATCTAAACCAAACTGTACCAACAAGATGGTTGTAAACATGATAATTAGTTTAAGCTGCCGGTGGGCAATACCAGCATGATAAACGGTGCTGGCCGTGCCGATAACTGTAATCCAATGAAACAGAATAGTTGGGTTGAAAATGCACATTAAAAACCCTTTAAAAAAATAACCGGCCCGGTTTACTTTGCCCGGTTCGTTGGTGTTGAAGCTAACATCGGCCTTTTTTAACAGGTAATAAACACCGAGACAAAACAAGATGCCACTGCCTGCAATGCCCAGCCATGTTTTTACATGTGGCGGGATTTCAAATAATTGCGAGCCAAAAATAATCCCGCCAACAAATACAATATCGCTCGAAACTACACCCAATGCAAGTGCTACACCTGCATGGAAACCCCGTTCTATACTCGTTTTGATGAGTGCGAAAAAGTTTGGCCCAGTAATAAAGGTTAACACTAATCCGATTCCGATACCGGAAATGATAGCTTCAATCATTTACGCAGCTTATAAAATTGACAGTTTCGCAAGTACAGGTGAATTTGCTGTTTGACAAAATAAACCGCTAACATAGCGTTTATATGAACTATTATACTAAAAATTCAAGCTGATATTTATAAAAATACTGTTATGTTCGTGCACATTTTTTTTGCATCATTACTAACCTATTTATAAAATACCTGATGGATCAGTCTAAAACTAAAAGTTATGCTTCTGCTTTATATTCGTTAATTACGGTTTTCTTTTTCTGGGGCTTTTTGGCTGCCTCGAACGGCGTATTTATTCCTTTTTGCAAAACGCATTTTCACCTTACACAATTTGAATCTCAACTGATCGATTTTACTTTTTACGGAGGGTATTTTATCGGCTCGCTGGTTTTATATTTTGTTTCGCAACTCACCAAAATCGATCTGCTGAATAAAATCGGTTATAAAAATGGTATTGTTTATGGTTTGCTTATTTCCACCGTTGGTGCGCTTGCGATGGTTCCTGCAGTTAACAACGGACATTTTGCCTTTATCCTGAGTGCTTTTTTCGTGGTTGCTGTCGGTTTTTCCTTGCAACAAACGGCTGCTAACCCATTTGTGGTTGCTTTAGGTCCGCCAGAAAGTGGTTCTCACCGTTTAAATTTTGCCGGTGGCGTTAATAATTTTGGTGGACTATTAGGACCAATTGTTGTTAGTGTGATTCTTTTTGGTTCTTCAAAAGCTACCAGTGATCAAAGTGCCGTTAGCATCACATCTGTAAACAACTTGTATTATATTTTAGCCGGATTATTTTTAGCAGTTGCACTTTTTTACAGGTTTTCTAATCTTCCGCAAATCAACAGCACAGAAAATGTGGAAGCCAGCACACGTTCTAACGCACCTTTATTATTCATTACTTTAGGGTTTTTGATGATCCTGGTTGCCAATCCGCTCGAAAAATTGACACATTTAAGCAATGCCTATTTTATTTATTCAGCATTAGCAATCATCCTTTTATCTATCGTTTACATTCTTTATGCACCTAAAACTAAGCCCGAAAGTTGGGGCGCCATGCAATATCCGCAGTTAGTTTTGGGCATGCTGGCCATTTTTACTTATGTTGGTGTGGAAGTTACCGTGCAAAGTAATATGGGCGCGTTGTTAAAACTGCCTGCTTTTGGCGGATATGCAGATTCATCTATAAAACCTTTTATTTCACTTTATTGGGGAAGTTTGATGATCGGCCGTTGGACTGGTGCAGTCAGTGCCTTTAAGTTGTCCAAATCAACCAAATCAATTTTAACAGTCGTCGTTCCATTTATTGCCTTTGCAATTGTGCTGTTGTTTAACCATTTTTCTGGTACAGATGTTAGCAATTTGTACATGTATGGTGTTTGTGTTGCAATATTGGTGGTAGCATTCTTCTTGGGACAGGAAAAACCAACCCGCGTATTAATGATCTTTGGTTTGCTTGGCGTCACAGCGATGATCACCGGATTATTAACTACCGGCCAGGTAGCTATTTACGCTTTTTTAAGCGGCGGGTTATGTTGTTCAATTATGTTCCCAAGTATTTTTTCGCTTTCTGTTGCCGGTTTAGGGAAATACACCAGTCAGGGTTCTTCGTTTTTAATTATGATGATTTTGGGCGGATCGATTATTCCTCCTGTTCAGGGAATTTTGGCTGATACGGCAGGTATTCATATTTCCTATATCATCCCGGTCATTTGTTTTGCTTACATTACTTTCTTTGCGATGCGCGTTGGTGTCGAATTGAAGAAACAAGGCATCAACATGAACCACGTTGAAGCAGTAGGCGGACACTAATTTTATATGCCTAAAAAAAGCTTCGATGCCATTTTTATGCACCTGGCTTCCGATCTGGCTTTTCGCTCGCATTGCGTAAAAGCGCAGGTTGGCGCCGTGTTGACTAAAGATACGCGCATCATTTCTATCGGTTATAACGGGCCGCCAGCCGGAACACACAATTGCGACGAAGAATGGCCAGAGCAAGGTTGTGCGCGCGACTCCAGGGGAAGCTGTTCTTTAGCTTTGCATGCCGAACAAAATGCCATATTATACGCCGTAAAAAATGGTGCAAATTTAGAAGGCGCAACAATGTATGTTACGCTTTCGCCTTGTTTGGCTTGTGCACGTTTGATATTTTCCGCAGGAATTACAGCAGTGTTTTTCCAAAAATCTTATGCCGCTTATAAAGGTTTGAATGTAGATGAAGGCGTAGATTTTTTAAACCGTTTTGGTGTGCCAACAAAGCAGTACGACCTGGTGGAATGATTTATTATCTCGAAAAGATTGATGCTTCTTTTACCGCATGAAAATTGGTAAGATTATGATTCAGGTTAGATTGCTGAAAGCCGATAGCTTAAATCCTAAACTTTCAAATTTCTCAGCGTATTTACTTTTTCCAAAGCAAAATTCAATTGTTCTTCTGGCGAAAGGTTGGTGTTATCCAAAATCACGGCATCAGAGGCACGAACTAATGGACTTTCTTCCCGTGTAGTATCTTGGTAATCCCGATCAGCGATATTGTCAAATACTTCGTGGAGCGTAATCTCTTCCCCTTTTTCTTTGAGTTCCCGATAACGGCGTTCTGCGCGAATTTTTGGATCGGCAGTCATAAACAATTTCAATTGTGCATTTTTAAACACGGCTGTACCAATATCGCGGCCATCCATCACAATGTTTTTCGATTTGCCCATGCGCTGCTGTTGTTTCACCATTTCGTAACGTACCTGCCGGATCGCAGAAACCGCACTTACATTTTTGGAAACCGGCATCTGCCTGATCTCCGCAGAAACTTCTTCATTATTTAAAATGATATGGGTTTCGTAATCACGGGAATTAAAATTGAGGTGGATATTTTTAAGTGCATCGGCAACCTGCTGCTGGTCGTGGATATCAACCTTATTCCGCAGAAAATACAAAGTAACGGCGCGGTACATCGAGCCGCTATCTACATAAATAAAGTTTAACTTCTTGGCCAGTGCTTTAGCCAAAGTGCTTTTTCCGCATGAAGAATAGCCGTCTATAGCTATTACGAAGTTCGTGTTCATCTGGGCGTTAAAGATACAGCAATCCTTCAAATAGAAAATACAAAAAGCCGGTGCTTCTTTTACAATATGTTTTTTGTGTTAAATTGCTTTAACTTCGGCAAAAAAATATCGTATTAACTGTTGCCGTTTAATATTTGCAGTAGGTTTTTCATTTCAAAAATTATTATTTTTTGGTTGATAAAAACAGCTTGGCATAGCTCTTGAAACATTAATACGTTACCCAATTTTTTATTGAACAATTAAATATTACTGCCAGTTTGGCGTTTAAATAAGGTTTTAGATGAGTTTTGACCCCTTTGATTTTAACAATGCGTTGCCGATTATAAATGAAGAATCAGAATTTTTTCCTTTGATGTCATCCGAAGACGAAGAAGAAATGAATAATGAACAAACTCCCGAGGTACTGCCAATTTTACCGCTACGCAACACGGTTTTGTTTCCGGGTGTAGTTATCCCGATTACGGTTGGCCGTGATAAATCTATTAAACTAATTAAGGATGCCAATAAAGGAAATAAAATTATTGGCGTTGTTGCACAAAAAGATACCAGCATTGAAGATCCTGCCTACGAACAATTAAACAAGGTGGGCACCATGGCTCTGATCATCAAAGTTTTGCAAATGCCTGATGGTAATACTACCGTTATTATTCAGGGTAAAAAACGCTTTCTTTTAAAAGAGCAAGTACAAACAGAGCCTTATATCAAAGCTACGATTGAAGCTTTTAAAGAAACTAAAGCAACTGAAAATAAGGAGTTTAAGGCAATGGTTTCATCGGTTAAAGATATGGCGATGAACATCATCCAACTTTCTCCGAATATTCCTACGGAGGCCAGTATTGCTATTAAGAATATCGAAAGTACTTCTTTCCTGATCAACTTTATTTCTTCCAATATGAATGCTGCTATGGCAGTTAAACAACATATGCTGGAAGTTGCTAACCTGCACGAGCGTGCGCGCATGGTGCTGGAACATTTGACGGTTGATTTGCAAATGCTGGAACTGAAAAACCAGATTCAATCTAAAGTCCGGGTTGATTTGGATAAACAGCAACGGGATTACTTTTTGCACCAGCAGTTGAAAACCATACAGGAAGAATTGGGCGGTAATTCGCCGGATATGGAAGTGGACAACTTGCGCACTAAAGGCAGTAAAAAGAAGTGGTCAAAAGAAGTAGCAGACCATTTTAATAAAGAATTAGACAAATTAGCACGCATTAATCCTGCGGCTGCTGATTATTCTGTCCAGATCAATTACTTAGAATTGCTTACAGAATTGCCTTGGTATGATTTTACCAAGGACAATTTCGATTTAAAAAGGGCACAAAAAGTATTAGATAAAGATCATTTCGGTTTAGACAAAGTAAAGCAAAGGATTATCGAATATCTGGCCGTGCTTAAATTGAAGCACAATATGAAAGCGCCAATCTTATGTTTGGTTGGCCCTCCGGGAGTTGGAAAAACATCCTTGGGTAAATCGATTGCGCGTGCTTTGGGCCGTAAATATGTTCGGATGGCTTTGGGCGGCATTCGGGACGAAGCAGAAATCCGCGGCCACCGAAAAACTTATATCGGTGCCATGCCGGGAAGAATAATTCAGTCGATAAAAAAAGCAGGTGCTTCTAATCCGGTGTTTATTCTGGACGAGATTGATAAAGTTGGAAATGATTTCCGCGGCGACCCTTCCTCCGCTTTGCTGGAAGTGCTCGATCCGGAACAAAACAGCAATTTTTATGATCATTATGTGGAGATGGATTACGATCTGTCCAACGTGATGTTTATTGCTACGGCCAATACACTGAGCACTATTCAACCTGCGTTGTTAGATCGGATGGAAATTATCGAAGTAAATGGTTACACAATTGAAGAGAAAGTTGAAATTGCACGTCAGCATTTATTGCCAAAACAGCGCGAAGCACACGGTTTAAAACCTAAAGATGTTACCATTAAAAATAATGTGCTGGAAAAAGTGGTGGAAGATTATACGCGTGAATCTGGTGTGCGTAATTTGGAAAAGAAGTTGGGTTCTTTAGTTCGCGGCATTGCCAAAAGCATTGCGATGGAAGAGGAATATTCATCAGCAATCAACAAAGAAGATGTAGAAAGAATTTTAGGCGCACCGTTGTTTGATAAAGATAGTTACGAAAACAACAATGTTGCCGGCGTGGTCACCGGTTTGGCCTGGACACAAGTTGGAGGCGATATTTTATTTATAGAAGCAAGTTTAAGTCCGGGCAAAGGAAAGCTCACATTGACAGGCAGTTTGGGTGATGTGATGAAAGAGTCTGTTACAATTGCCTTAGCTTATTTGCGTGCACACTCCAATTATTTTAACATCGATACAAGGTTGTTTGATCAATGGGATGTGCATGTACACGTTCCGGCGGGTGCAACTCCAAAAGACGGACCATCGGCAGGAATTACGATGTTAACAGCTTTAATATCAGCATTTACGCAACGAAAAGTTAAAGAGCATTTAGCGATGACGGGTGAAATTACACTCCGCGGAAAAGTATTGCCGGTTGGCGGGATCAAAGAAAAAATATTAGCTGCGAAAAGGGCAAATATTAAAGAGATCATCCTTTCGAAATCTAACGAAAAAGATATTTTGGAGATCAAAGAATCTTACATCAAAGATTTAAAGTTCCACTATGTTTCTGAAATGAAGGAAGTGATCGGTTTAGCATTGATGCCGCAAAAAGTAGAAAACGCGTTGGATTTAACGGTTAAAGAAGAAGTAAAGGCATTAATGAATTAAGTTAGAGAATCTTTAAAATAAACAAAACTATTTCGTTGACAAATACAGTCAGTTAATTAAAAAAAAGACAATAACTAATAAAAATCCCTTATTAGTTACTGTCTTTTAAAGGAGCTATAGAACCATTGTAAGTTATAGTCTTAGAATGTTTATTTAATACCGCTAAAATCGCGTCGCCTTTTTTATTGATATTTAGAATCATTCCTTTAATATATCTATCATTTATTGGCACTATCGATACACGCCATCCTACAGCATTAATAGCTTCTGCTTTATAATAGTAATTTGTAGAATTCAATTTCAGATATGTGGCAAAGCTTGTAAAGGAAATACTGCTACAACTCAATAAATCGCCACTTGGAAGTTCTGCTAAAATCTTATTATCTAAAATACTTAAATGATAATCAGGCGAAAGTAATGGTCTTCCATCATAACCTTCACCTACAAAATTAGTTGTGAATACAAAGTTTCTATCAACCACGAGCTTTTCAATCGATTTATAATATAAATTTAGTACTTTATTACCTTGTGCTTTCAAGGTGTTTCCTGCTAAAACTATTACGATTAAAGTAATAGAAAACGACTTCAATATTTTCATTGCCTTAGTGGTTACAAGAGTGAGTAATTGGTAGAAACTTTTATTTTTTAAAAAAGTAATTTTCAAGAAAATTTATAGCACTAATGGCAATGCTATTTGAATGTTTATGATCAATAAATAAAGTTAATAATTTTTTAAACAATAGGTTCCATAAAAACTGGTTAAATTTTAACAAGCTTTTTTTAGTTTTGGACTTTTATAAACGATGAAACTTAAACTTCTGTTTTTATTCTCAATACTTCTTTTATCAACCTTTTTCTCGCAAGCACAACAAAAAAATTATCAAAACGAAATCGGTTTTCAATCTGATAATGATGCCTATCTGGCACAAGGTTCGGATCGATACTACACCAATGGCTTGTTTTTATATTTCCGCCATGCCATGCAAACCGATACTTCAAACGCAAAACTCTTTGGTAAAACTTTAGGTTTCGAAGCCGGGCAAAAAATGTTTAACCCACAATCAGCCAGTATTCCTGATGCCCGGTATTTAGATCGGCCGTTTGCAGGTTACTTATATGTGGGAAGTTCGTTGCAATATCTTTTCAAAAATGAAAGCGTGCTAAAATTGGGTTTGCAGTTAGGCGTTACCGGTCCGGCTGCTTTAGGTCGGCAGGCGCAAGAATTTATCCATCGGACTTTTGGTTTTTATCCGCCGTCGGGCTGGCAATACCAAATCCGAAATAATGTTGGCGTTAATTTGTCGGCCACTTATGACCATTTATTGTTGCGCGCCGATTGGTTCGATCTAAGCGGAAATACTTACGGCAATTTAGGTACAACATTTACCGGGGCAGGGGCAGGCGCGACTTTACGTTTTGGCGAATTTAATCCGTTATATCATTCCATCACAACTTCGGGTTTGCTTGCTAAAAATAGGGTGGTAAAAGAAGCACATCCAAGAGAGTTTTTCTTTTACCTCAAACCAACTGTAAACTATATTGCTTACGATGCGACGGTGCAAGGCGGTTTGTTCAATCAGCATAAAGACTCACAAGAAATCAACGGAAACGTTGTGCCATTGGTTTTTAGTCAGGAAATTGGCGGTGCTTTAACAGCCGGACGCTGGGCTTTTAACCTGGCTGCTATTTTTAAAACGAAGGAAGTTAAAGAGATGGTTCGCGCGCATCAATGGGGAACGATCACCGTTTTGTACCGGTTTAACTGATGCTGTTTTTACCTATCTAAATTATATAAATATTTTATTCAGCCTGATACAATAATTTTGACAAACAGTGGTTTGTATATTAATCAGCAAGTGTATCTGCACAATTAGATGAAATACAGTTTTATTTTAGGATTCCTGATTTTTTCTTCCTTTGAAACTCTTCAGGCACAAAATTCTTATATGCGTTTAGGGCAAAAAGCTTTGTTCGACGGCGATTTTAAATATGCTGTTACCAATCTCGAAAAAGCTTGCATCATTGATTCTACAAACGCCAACGCTTTGTGGATGCTGGGTTACTCGTATTACCATTGCGATAGTTATAAAAAATCCATCTCAGCTTACACTAAACTGATTTCTGTTAAACCTGCCGATGCTTCTGCCTATTATTATCGTGCCCGCGCTAAAGGTTATTTAGCTAACGATAACACTGTTTCTGCTGCCGACCGGGAAAAATACTATTTAGGCTCGATTTTAGATTTTACCAAAGCAGCTTCTTTAGATCCTTCTCAAATCCGTTATTATCAAAACAGGGGAATTGCTTATAAAGAATATGGCATTTTCAAGCTGGTTAAAAATACAGGTTTTTACGATAGAAGCCGCGCCTTAAACGCTTTCCGTGCATCTGTTGCCGATTTACAAAAAGTCTTGGACACCGATCCTTCCCGCCGGGATATTACTTCATTGCTCGATTTATCTAAAGAGCAGTTGGCGCATCTTCAACACAAATAATTTTCTATTTCAATTTTCCTTCAATCAAATAATCGCTTGTCCCTAAAAAACGGACGTGCTGTTTTCGTTGGATGATGTAAAGCGAATCCGGATAATAAGTCAGTTTCTCCTTGGTTTGAAATAACTTATTGGTGATCCTATTAAAAATGTTTAAATAAATAATCCGGTTATTTTCTTTTTTTAGGATGATTTGCCGTGTTTTCAAATCCGGTTCCAAAGCAGTATAAATAACAAAATTGCCCGAGGCCGTAGTTTTATAGCTGTTTTTCCAGGAAGGTTTGTTGATATCAGATTCGGAAAAAACAGAAAGCTCTCCAGGCCAATTTTCAATTTTAACCTTTTTGGTTTCCGCTTCACCGTTTCGCGATACTGTTTTTACCACAGTAAAATTAGCTTTAGCGTATTTTTGAGCCTGTTGCGCAAAGTAAGAATTGAGGTTGAAATAAGAACCTTTACTTTGCTGGACTTCCGGTTTGCACGATGCAACGAAAATGATCAAAACCAAAACTGCAATCCGAACGTTTAACGAAATTTTATACCAATACATTTCCAGTCATTTCCGCAGGAATATCTACACCTAAAATTTTGAGTACAGTAGGGGCAATGTCGCCCAACTTTCCGCTTTTTACATTTTTGTAATCAGCATCGATCAAAATACAAGGAACCAAATTAGTGGTATGTGCCGTATTTGGAGAGCCATCATTATTGATCATAAAATCTGCATTGCCATGATCAGCAATAATTATAAAGGAATAACCATTTTTAATGCCAGTTTCTACAACCTGTTTTACGCAAGCATCAACCGTTTCAACTGCTTTTACCACCGCCTGGAAAACGCCGGTGTGGCCAACCATATCCGGATTGGCAAAATTCAGA
>CAZZVO010000081.1:0-14457 GCA_964657505.1 uncultured Mucilaginibacter sp. | reverse complement strand
ATCACCTTTACTGCTTACTATGCACCTGGCGACCCAGCAGTTGCACCTACAGTTAACACTGCAAAATTAGTTTACGCAAGGATGTAAGTTAGATAACAAGGAAATCACTTCATCTACTTAAAATAGAAACCAGCTAACCAATTATAAAACCAAAAGTGTTAAATTTTGAATGATCACAACAAAGGGAGGCAGTAATTTGCCTCCCTTTGTTGTGTAGCTGGTTTTTTAAATTGATCTAAATTTATTACCCGTTAAATTATTTAGTTTTGGTTGACGGAAATAAATGCATTGCCAATCCGCCGCCTGATGCCATTGGTAAGTTAAGTACAGTTTGCCGATTTACCTGCTTTACCGTTTTTACTAAGTGGTTGCCATTAGTTTCAGAATCTGAAGCATCGTTATAAATCTCTGCTGTAAACTCCCCTTCTGGCAAGAAATCCAACTTTGCATATAAGTTACGCCTGTTATGGTTGGTAATGCCGCCAACATACCAATCGTGCGCTTTGCTGCGTGCAATCACAACGAACTCGCCAGGTTGTGCCGCGATAACCCGTGTTTCGTCCCAGGTGGTAGGGACGTATTGTAAAAATTCAAGGCCAGGCTGGTTTAGGTAAGCTTCGGGATCATCGCAAATCATTCCCAAATAATTTTCCAATACCACATACATGCCCAACATGTGGCAGCGTGTGCCTTGCACCATTGGCCGGATATAATGTATCCTAAACTTGGATACTGGCACAGCCCGAAATCCGCCTAAATGATAATCTGTAGAACCGGCCAGCATCCGAGTAAACGGAATATTAACATCGTGATCAGGGTTAACCACCGTTGTCCATTTGTCGTTTTCATAGTTCAACGTTCCTTCACGGGTGAATTCGTTAGGATAAGTGCGGTTTAAACCTGTTGGTTTGTAGGCACCGTGAAACTGGATGTGCAGGTGATGCTGAGCGGCTTTCTGCAAAATCTCTTCCTGGATATTTACCATTTCCTGATCGTCGCGGTCCATAAAATCTACCATCATCCCTTTGATCCCCCACTTTTCGTATTGTGCAAAAGTGCTTTCCAGCTTCGGGTACAAAGCCGCCCAATGTACCCAAACCCGGATGCCCACTCCTTTTGCTGCTGCAGAATCGCACAATTGCTGCATATCCAAATCAGGAACAGCTTTAGATGGATCGGCATGCGGACCGGGAGAATAGCCCGAACCATCGTTTACATACCATTCGTGCCCGCCATATTCCACAACCGAATGGTACATAATGTGGTTTTTGGCGCAGAAATTAACATAATACATGTTGGTGTTAAAGTTATTGCCGGGTGTAAAACTGGTGTCCGGCAATACGGTTCCGTTCCACCAGGGGAAAGTGCAGGTGCCAGGTTTGATCCAGGAACTATCTTTAATCCTGTTTGGCTCGTTGAGGTTGGTGATTACGTTGGATTCGATTAGTGCACCAATCCGGTCACTAATTAGCATCACCCGCCACGGACTACTATGCGGTAATTTTGCCACTACTTTTAAACCTGGTCGATTTGGCAAAGGCGAAAGTCGGCTTTGCAAAGTACCATTGTGTTTGATCAAATACATGCCGGCATAATCCCGTAACGCGGCTTCGGTAATGGCCAGATAATTTCCACCAGGAAACTCAAACAAGCTTGGCATGTCCATTAAAGTGTCTGCCTTGAGTTTGCTAAATGGAGTTGTGGTATATAAACTTTCGTGCGAAGTGGTATAATTAGGCAATAACATGCTGCGCACAATTGGATCGCCTGCTAAATTGAATGTGTTTATTTCATCGGTAACGTGCATTTCCTGTTGCCCTTTTGCTAAAATTTGGTATCTAAAAGCAGCACCATCATTAAAAACCCGGATTTCTAAGTTGAGGTTTTTGATGCCCTCGCCTTGGGCAGTAACCGGAACGATTGCACTATTGCAATCGCTTAAAACCTTGCTGGCTTTGCCGGTAATTAAGGTGTAAGTTTCTGTCAACCGCTTTTTTATTGGGACGCCTAATCGAATTTTTCCGCTAAAATTACCTCCCTCCAAAAAACTAATGTGCAAAGGCGAACGGCCAATCAGCAACTTGCCTTTGTAGCTTACCCAATAAACCAATTCGTCCTGCTCAATTCCAAGATTGAAAACAATTTTTTTATCAGGCGAGGTAATGCTTACTTTTTGTAAAGCATAAATTTGCTGGCAAAACAATAAAAGTAAAGCTGCGAAATAGAATTTGAGGCAATTCATCTGCGTATAATTGGTTTAGGTTGAAGATAGAAAGATACCTTCTATTCATCAAATCAAAACCTGATTCATCAAATTTGAATACTTCTTTTATCGTACTAAAACTGTTAAACTTTTGTAGAAATAAATGCTTTACAATAACAAGTTTAGATGGATAAAAGAAGCATTTGCATCTTTTTAAATCATCAAATCAAATTCTCTAATTCTAATTTAAACCCAACTTTAAAGTATTCAATTCTTCCAATCTTCCCCACAACCTTTCTCCTGATAATTGGTGCATGTAAGAAATTATTTCAGAACAAATTTCATCATTCACCTGGCTTTTATAAACCCGAATAGCTTGTTCTTTATCTATCTTGCAACCTTGCAAACCACCAATTTGGCTTTCCAATTGTACGCCTAATCTTTTCCCTAAATCTTTTACATGTATATCAATTTCTTCCTGGCTTACCCTGCCTGCATAAGGCAAATCCTCGTAAAATAAAACTTGTTTACTTGGGTACAACTGTACTGCTGCTTCTACACAAATAGTATGGTCGATATGATTGCCTAATGCAAGCGGACAAAGTAATATTCCATCTGCATTTTCTTCTAAAAAAGTTTTGATCTCTTCGATCAAACCTAATTCTGCTATATTAAATTGATGGAATTGATGAATATACTTGTTTCTCAACGGTGCATCCAGCAAATCTAGGTTGATGATATTGATAGCTGAGCCAAACAACTTGTTGAAAGCTACATCTTCTTCTTTTCTTAAATCGCTCACTTGTTCCCTGCTTTTTACACCGCAATCAATAGTTGTAAAAGTTGAAATTGTAAAGCAATTAATTAACGTTACCGGAATTTTGTGTTCTGTAAATTGTGCAATATGTAATGCAAGACAAAACGCTGCATCATCAACATGTGGTGATAAAATATAAATTTTCAAACTCACACTTGATAACTTGAAAGTTGTAACGGATTGCTAACTTGTGTTTTCTTGGAGATGATAAACGGCGGCACAATTAAATGGTGAATTGGATGTTTAACAAAACAATTTAAAGCATCGGCCAAAGTTTCTACCATTGTTTCATTTTTGCCGTTAAAAGAAGTATTGGCAATAATACCAACACCTGTTTTTTCTTTAAAGTTGGTGATCAAATTATAAATAAAAGCATTGTCTTCTTTGCTAACCGTTTGTATCCTGGCACTGTAATCAATATGTTCGATTGTTGGGAATTGATGCTTGTACTCATCGCGTAAAAAAGCAGTGAAAAGCATAAAAGGAGTTCGTCCGTCAAAATGAAAATATTTGTTTACATCTTCCTGCAGAACAAAGGGCGCAATCGGGCGGAACCATTCCCGGCCTTTGATGAAAGTATTGATCCAAAATTTATTAACGGCATAACGGGTATCGGCAACAATACTTCGGTTTCCTAAAGCACGCGGACCAAACTCGCTATGGCTTTGAAAAACACAAAGAATTTTTCCCCAATAAATGTGGTTAGAACATTCTTCTATCAAATTTTCTGGTTGATGGATAGTTAATTCCGGATAATCTTCAATCAGTTTGGTTACTTCGCTGATATCTACGTCCGGGCCTAAATAATCAAATTTCCAGTCAAATTCATTCTTTAGTTTGAAGCATTCCATCGCACCATAAATCGCGCAGCCAACAGAAGTTCCGCCATCGTGCGGTGCCGGCGGAATAAATAAATCATAACCTTGCTCTAAAACTTTGGTATTAGCAACGCAATTTAAAGCGCAGCCGCCAGCATAAGCAATATTTTTTGTACCGGTGATTTCGCTTAGCCAGGCTGCAATTTCGATCAACGCTTTTTCAAAAACTTCCTGTCCTTTTGCGGCAAAATCAGCTTTTTCCTGAAAGGTTTTTACTTCAGTATCGTAAAAGTAATTGGTGGATTTGAATACTTCCCGCCATTCTTCCGGAATCATCACTTCGCCTTCTTCTACAATTAAATCTGGCAAATCCAATTTTTTCGGATCGCCATATCCGGCCAGACCCATTACTTTTCCTTCGCTGCCTTCTCCGCCAAATAAACATGCAGTTAGTTTGTAATAGAAGTTGCCTAAACCTTGAGGTTTTTCCGGATTCCGATCGTGCAACTGTTTTTTAATGCACTTAATTTCTCCGTTTTTGCAGTAATAGTAAGAAGCTACTTCAAACAGGTTTGCTTTTCCTTCTTTTCCCGGATAATGGTATTTGATATGTTCTACCGGACTGCCAACAGAATCAATGATCATCACGGCACAAGTATCAAAACCGGATGGCGGAAAAGCACTGTATAAATGCGCCAAATGATGCGAAATATCAATGATCCGTGCTCCTTCGTTCAATTGCAGTTCCCTTCGCAGTTCTTCGTGGTATTGATCTTTTTTCTCGATTTCGTTATCTGCCGACCAGCATTCTACAATTAAATCGTAAGGACGGTCAACAGCCGGAATATGTTCTTTGTATAGCTTAATGTCGCCAACCCTTCCCCAATGGTGTTTGCGTTTGGTTAAGCGCTCTTTGTGGATCGACATGACGTGTTTTCCGCCATTAAAAATAGAAATTGTGCCATCTTGAGTCCGGTTGATACCTAAAATAGAAGGTGTTTGCATAATGTAGAAATAATTGGTTTTTTATAAGTGGTAGTATTACAACCCAGTTAAAGTAGTGTTTGTGTTGAAGAATTATCTTTTAAGATAGTTTAGGTTTTTGCGTTGATGCTTCTTTTACCGGTTAAAAACTTGTGCTGATGAAGGCAATACTGTTTTTACAGGCATAAAAACAGTATGCTTAAAATTGGATTACAATCTGTCTAACTTCTTGAAAAACGGGCAATGCTTCTTTTATCAGGCAAATTTTGATTTACGCGGATTTATTTAGGATAAACTTGTAATGAAGCAATTTTATGCCTGAGAAGATTGGTGTTCGGCTTTGGCTTGTTCTATTTCGTACTCCAGTTCCGGGTCGATGTTTTGCTCTTCTACTTTTCTGGCTTTCTCCATCAATTCTTCATGATGCGCCTGCAAATAATCGAGCTGTTTTTTCCCGTAGGAAAACTTGGTAAACAACACAAAAAGCACCGGGACAATAAATATGGAAATGGATGAAGAAGCAATCATCCCGCCCAAAACAGTTACACCGATAGTATTTCTGGATTCTGCACCAGCACCAGAGGCCAAAGCAAGCGGCAATACACCGAGGATAAACGCCAGGGAAGTCATGATGATCGGCCGTAGGCGCAACCGAACTGCATCAAGGGTAGATCTGATCAATTCTTCGCCGCGGTCAACCCGTACTTTTGCAAATTCTACAATCAGGATCGCGTTTTTTGCAGATAAACCAATCAAGGTAATCAACCCGATTTGTGCGTACACATTATTGGTAAGCACAGGATCGACGGTTAGAGCGAGGATGGCGCCAAAAGCACTTATTGGAACAGTAAGCATGACAGAAAACGGCACCGACCAGCTTTCGTACAACGCAGCCAGAAAAAGAAAAACGAACGTGATTGAGAATATAAAAATGTAAACGGTTGTAGAACCAGCCTTTAATTCTTCATAACTCAATCCAGAAAATTCATAAGTATAGCCGCGGGGCAATATTTTTGCGGCCAATTCTTTTAACCCGTCGATTGATTGTCCTGAACTGTAACCTGGTGGGATGGAGCCATCAACTTCTGCAGAGCGAAAAATATTAAAGTGAGAAATAAGTGGTGCTGCAACAATTGGTTTATAACTGATAAGCGTACTTAACGGAAGCATTTGGCCAACCTGGTTACGCACATAATATTTGTTCATATCCGATATTTGTGACCGGTAGGAAGTATCAGCTTGTATCACTACGTGGTAAGTACGGTTGTATAACGTAAAATTATTTACAAACGAACTGCCCATGTAAGATTGCATGGTGGAAAACACATCCGTGATATTTACACCTAACTTTTCACACTTTTCCCGGTCGACAGTTAATTCGTAACTTGGCGTATGTGCCGAAAAGTAACTAAATGCCGTAGAGGTGGCAGGATTTTTCTGGGCTGCTGCAACAAATTTCTTAACCACCGCTTCGAAAGCGTGAATGTCATCGGTAGAACTTCCCTGTTCAACTTGCATGCTAAAACCGGCGGCTAACCCAATTCCCCTTATCGGAGGTGGTTGTATCACTACTACATTTGCATTTTTGATACCTGCTTTTGCAAACCGCTTTTTAAGCTCTGTTGTTAAACCCTGAATTTTTGTACTTGGTGTTGTACGCTCGTCCCACGGTGTAAGCATGCAAAACATAGAGCCATTGTTAGAGTTGGCTCCGCCGTTTAGGATATTAAAACCAGATATAGCTGTATAATGCAAAATTCCAGGAGTTGAACCAACTATTTTCATCAGCTTGGTCATCACTTTTACCGATTGTACGGTTGCTGAGGCTTCAGGCAATTGATAAGTAACAAACAAACGCCCGCCGTCGTCTGAAGGAACAAATCCGGAAGGTTTGGTTTTAAATAGAAAATATGCGGCAGCACAAATACACACCAATATGATTACAATGTATTTAGAACCTTTAATGCTCTTATTTACTGCCCCTGTGTATTTAGAAGTTAACTTCTCAAAGAAGCTGTTAAAATGATGGAAGAATTTATCCAGCCAACTTGATTTTTCTGTAAAGGCAGCACTTGGTTTTAAAAGCAAAGTACATAATGCAGGGGTTAAAGACAAAGCGATAAATGCCGAAATAATAACAGATATAGCAATTGTTATAGCAAACTGCTGGTATAATCTGCCTACAATACCCGGAATAAAACCGACCGGAACAAAAACGGAAGCCAAAATGAGGGCAATGGCAATTACGGGCGCAGAAATTTCTTTCATGGCATGATACGTTGCCTCTTTTGCGGACATGTGCTGCTCATCAATATAATGCTGCACGGCTTCGACCACAATAATGGCATCATCCACCACGATACCAATGGCCAATACAAAACCAAACATGGTTAAGGTATTGATGGTAAAGCCTAAAGGAATAAAAAAACAAAAAGTACCGAGAATTGATACCGGGATAGCTAAAATAGGGATGATGGTTGACCGCCAATTTTGAAGGAATAAAAACACTACGATTGCAACCAGTCCAAGTGCTTTTAATAAAGTGCCAACCACTTCCTGGATGGAAACCTTGATGATCGTTACCGATTCGAAAGGGACTTTATAATCTACATCAGCCGGAAAAGATTTTTTTAGTTTGGCCAGTTCTGCATATACATTTTCGGCGGTTTGAAGGGCATTGCTTCCAGGTGATTGGTAAACCTGAATGGTGGAAGCCCTGTTTCCGTCAACAAAAGCATTGCTCGAAAAAGTAAACTTACCCAGTTCAACCCTTGCCACATCTTTAAGATAAACCAGTTCTCCTGTTGCAGGTATCGTTTTAACAATTATTTTTTCATAGTCCTTTGCTTTGTTTAGCATACCATTTACCAGTATGCCGATTTCATTACTTTGCGAAGTGCTTTGGGGAGGAGTACCTACAGCACCTGCCGCAACATAAACGTTTTGGGCAGTTAAAGCTGCGCTAACATCGGCAGGTGTTAAATTGTATGAAGCCATTTTATCTGGATTCATCCATATCCGCATACTAAAATTATCTGTACGGGCACTTACATCACCTACACCAGGTACACGCAAGATGGCATCCTGAATAAATGTGTTGGTGTAATTATCCAAAAAAGTAATATTATGTGTACGTTTTGGCGAATAAATGGCTATCAGCATTAACTGATCGGGATTGCTTGCACGTACTGTTAACCCTAATTTACTTACAACCGATGGCAGTAAAGGCGCAGCTATGCCAACCCGGTTTTGAACATTTAAAGCAGCAATTTGTACATTGGTGCCAATTTTAAAAGTGACCCGGATACCCATACCACCGCTGTTGGTATTTGTACTTTGCATATATTCCATGCCAGGTGTACCGTTCACCTGTTCTTCAATAGGGACAGCTACAGTTTGTTCAACCGTTTGGGCATCGGCACCGGTATAAGAGCCATTTACAGAAACGCTGGGCGGTGAAATATTAGGATACTGGTCAACAGCAAGGTTAAAAAGACAAATCGTACCAGTAATTACCAATAGTAAAGAAATTACGATTGCTGTTACCGGCCGCTTGATAAACGTATTGGCGATCATGCCTTTTCAGTATTACTTAGTTCACGGGATTTTTGGATCTCGTACTCTAATTCCGGATCGATATTCTGCTCTTCTACTTTTTTCTCTTTTTCCATCAATTCCTGATGAATTGATTTTAAGTACTCCAATTTTGCTTTACCATAAGAAAAACGGGTAATTACCACGTAAAGAACCGGAACAACAAATATGGCTATGGTTGAAGCAGCCAACATTCCACCCAAAACAGTAAAACCTATCGTCCGGCGGGCAACTGCACCGGCACCCGTTGCTAAAACAAGTGGCAATACACCTAAAATAAATGCCAGCGAAGTCATGATAATCGGCCGCAAACGTAAGCTTACCGCATCAAGTGTTGATTGTAAAAGATCCTCGCCCCGATCTACCCGCACCTTGGCAAACTCTACGATTAAGATGGCATTTTTTGCAGCTAAACCAATTAAGGTTATTAAACCAATCTGCGCATAAACATTATTAGTTAGGCTCGGCACAAATATCAAGGCAAGTATGGCACCAAAAGCACCGATCGGCACAGCAAGCAGTACCGAAAATGGTACCGACCAGCTTTCGTATAACGCTGCCAGGAAAAGAAACACAAACGTGATGGAAAAGAGAAAAATATAAATAGTGGTTGAGCCTGCTTTTACTTCCTCATAACTTAGCCCGGAGAACTCATAAGTATAACCTTCCGGTAGTGTTTTTGCGGCAAGTTGTTGTAGCGCAGCTAAGGCATCCGTGCTGCTATAGCCGGGTGAAGAAGCACCATCAATTTCGGCAGTACGGAAAATATTAAAGTGGGATATGAGCGGTGCTGCTTCTGTTGGGCTGTAACTAATCAGCGTTCCCAGCGGCACCATGGTACCAGCTTGGTTACGCACATAGTATTTGTTCATGGCAGATATATTTGAACGAAAAGCGGTGTCCGCCTGTACAACTACGTGGAAGGTACGGTTATAAGTAGTAAAATCGTTGATATACAAACTACCCATAAAAGCCTGTATCGTTGTAAAAACATCCGAAACGTTAACGCCCAGCTTTTCACATTTTTCCCGGTCGACCGTTAAATTGTAATTGGGCGTGTGAGCAGTAAAAAAGCTAAATGCTTTGTTTATCGCAGGATTTTTGTTGGCTTCTGCAACGAACTTATTTACGACGGTTTCGAATTTATGAATATCGTCTGTTGTGCTGCGCTGTTCTATCTGCATGCTAAAACCGACGGTTGTTCCTACTCCGGGCAAAGGTGAAGGTTGGATTACTTGGATATCTGCATTTTTGATGCCGGCATCCGCAATTCTTTTTTGCATTACGCTGATAATACCGGGTACTTGTTCGCTCGATTCACTTCGATCCTCCCAAGGAGCTAACTGACAGTAAATAGTGCCATTATTTGAATTGCTGGCGTTAGTTACAACGTTCAACCCCGACAAAGCCGCGTAGTGTGCCACACCAGGTGTAGAACCAACAACCTTCATAACTTTAGACATCACATCAACCGAAGCTGCTGTGGAGGATGCCGGAGGCAATTGATAAGTAACATATAAGTTTCCGTCATCCTCAGAAGGAATAAAACCTGATGGCTTACTTTGGAACAAAAAGTAAGTTCCGATACAAATACAAACCAATAAGATGATTATATAACGGGCGGCCTGAATGCTTCTTTTAACACCATTAGTATATTTATCGGTTACCAGTTGAAACCAGTCGTTAAACTTTCCAAACCATTTATTTAAACCCTTGGCCTCTTTGCCGGTTTCGGTTGGTTTCAACAATAATGTACAAAGTGCAGGTGTTAAAGATAGCGCGATAAAAGCAGAAATAATTACCGAAATAGCAATAGTGATGGCAAACTGCTGATATAACCTGCCTACAATACCCGGAATAAAACCCACCGGTACAAACACGGCAGCCAAAATAAGCGCAATAGCAATTACCGGTGCAGAAATATCTTTCATCGCCTGGTAGGTAGCTTCTTTTGCCGACATTTTATCATGATCGATATAATGCTGAACTGCTTCAACCACAATGATAGCATCATCCACCACAATACCAATAGCCAGTACAAAACCAAACATGGTCAAGGTGTTGATGGTGAACCCTAAAGGGATAAAAAAGCAGAACGTGCCAAAAATAGATACCGGAATAGCCAAAACAGGAATGAGCGTAGAACGCCAGTTTTGCAAAAACAGAAATACTACAATAGCAACCAAACCTAACGTTTTTAACAAAGTACCAACAACATCCTGCATAGAAACTTTAACAACCGTAACAGATTCAAAAGGGACACTGTATTCTACATCTGCTGGAAAAGTCTGTTTCAGTTTAGCTAAAGTGGAATAAATGCCTTTTGCTGTTTCCAAAGCATTACTTCCTGGTGCCTGATAAATTTGCAAGTAGGATGCCCGTTTTCCATCCACAAAAGAGTTGCTGGAGAAAGTAAATTTGCCCAGTTCTACTCTTGCCACATCTTTTAGGTAAACCAGTTCGCCTGTGGATGGAATAGTTTTTACAATGATTTTTTCAAATTCCGGGACTTTGCTTAACCTTCCGTTCACCAAGATACCTAACTCATAAGTTTGGCTTGAAGACTGTGGCGGCACACCTGCCGTTCCTGCTGCCACCTGTACGTTTTGGGCGTTAAGAGCGGCAATAACATCCGAAGGCGTTAAACTATAGGAAGCCATTTTATCCGGGTTCATCCAGATGCGCATGCTAAAATCATCAGTAAACCTGTTGATGCTGCCCACTCCCGGCACCCGTAAAAGGGCATCCTGAACAAAAATATTAGTGTAGTTATCAAGAAAAGTAATATTATGCGTGTTTTTTGGCGCGTAAATAGCCACCATCATCAGCATACTTGGGTTAACGGCACGTACAGTTAAACCCAGCCGACTTACTACGGCCGGCAGTAAAGGCGTTGCAATGCTAACCCGGTTTTGAACATCCAAAGCGGCAACATCAATATCTGTACCTATTTTAAAGGTAACGTTCATGGTCATCAGCCCGTTATTGGTGCTGTTGCTTTGCATGTATTCCATGCCTGGCGTACCGTTTACCTGTTCTTCTATCGGCGTGGCAACTGTTTGTTCTACCGTTTGGGCATCGGCACCAGTAAACTGGCCGTTTACCTGCACAATAGGAGGCGTAATATCAGGGTATTGATCAATCGGCAAATTAATGATACAAACAGCACCCGTAATAACTAATACAATAGAAATAACGATGGCAGTTACGGGCCTTTTAATAAATGTATTGGCAATCATAGATTATTCATGATCTGGAAAAGGATAAAAATTGAACGTTATTTATACTGTTCATCCATTCAGTTTTGTTGATGCTGTACCAATTATTGCTTACCGCCTTTGCCGCCCTGTGCGGGAGGCAGCTTGTTAGCTGTAGTTATTTGCGAACCATCGTGCAGCGACTGTACACCATCCGTAATAATCCGGTCGCCTTCATTAATGCCTTTTTTGATAATAATATTTGGCCCGATCGTTTGCCCTACCTGTACCTTCTTTTGATAAGCTAAAAGTTCCCGGCGTTTTGGTGCTTTGCCTTGTTTGCCTTTAAGGTTTGTCGTGTCATTTACAACCGTATCTTTTGCCATAAATACAAAGTATTCTCCCATTTGCTCCACGACTGCTTTATTTGGCAACAAAATCTGAGGTGTTTTTTCCTGATTATGAACCCTTACAATACAGCTCATGCCCGCTATTAAAGCATTTTTCTGATTGTTAAACACTAAACGGACGCGAACAGAACCTGTTTGCGAATCAACTGCCCGGTCTATTACAGAAATTTTTCCAGTGTAAGGATAAAGGGAATTATTAGGAAGCAAGATAGTAAACAGCGAATCGCTTGCTTGCTGTTTGCTGTTTTTAAGCTCCTGAAAATGGGTTAACTGTTTTTCGTTAATCAAAAAATCAACAGCCATAGGGTTATCCGTAGAAATGGTGTTCAACACGGTAGAGCCAGGCGTAACCACATTGCCCATCTTAACCTGACTAAAACCAATTGTACCATCAAATGGGGCATAAATTACAGCATAGTTGAGATTTGTCCGTGCTGTTTTTATGGTCTCTTGTGCAGCTTTTACCTGGTTTTTCGCGTTTTGTAAAGCAATTACGGCATGGTCATAAAGTTGTTTGGCTACCGCGTTGTATTTATTCAGGTAATCGTACCGGTCTGCATCCTGCTGGGCTTGTATTAAATTACCCTGTTGCACTTTGGTATTGGCTATTGCTGCGTCGTAACTTGCCTGGTAAAGGCGTTTATCAATCTCATACAGTTTCTGCCCTTTTCTTACATGGCTTCCTTCTTTAAAAAATATGCCGGTGATAGCACCCTGCACTTGTGCCAACAGGTTTACCTGGCTTAAAGCAGTTGTGGTAGAAGGATATTTATCATAATATAAAACAGGTTGCGCTTTTACAGTATACAAGTTCACCGGTACTACAGTGCTAGCAGGTGCTTGTTTCTTTTTACACGAAAACAAGGTTAGGCAAACGATAAAAATTATAGGAAGTATGATTACCCTATTCGCAGGGTTTCTGTATTTATGCATTATTATTAATTAGTAAGATATGTTTCCCATTGCTTTTTGCAGGTCTATTTTGCTTGATAATACCTGGAACAAAGCATTATAATAACCTATTTCAGATGTTATCAAATTTGATTCGGCAGTAATAACATTAAGATAAGGTACAATTCCTTGCTTGTATTGCAGCGTAACCACAAAATACACCCTTTTCGCCAAAGCTGTGTTTTTCTGCTGCAGGTTTAAATTATACAAATTGCTTTTATAATTGGCTAAAGCAGTGGTGTATTCTGTGTAGATCTGCGATTTCAGGTTCACTTCACTCCAACCAATCAACTGTTCTTGTAATTTGGCGCGGCGCAGGTTTTGCACTCTGGAGAAACCAGTAAAAACAGGTATGCTAAAAGTTAATCCTACCGCCGAATTGGGATAAGATTTACTCAAAAGGTCTGTAAAGGTATTGTTCTGAAAAACTAAATTATAATTATAATAAGCAGATAATGTAGGCAAAAACGCCAAACGGTAATAGTTTATATCTTGTTGCTGAATGCTTTTTTGTGTATTAAGTACCTGGAGTTCAATGCGTTTTTCATACTGCAATTGCTGCATGGTATCAATGTTGATGGCACTAACCATTTTTAAGGTATCAAAACTTACATTGAACTGTTTTTCAGGCTGATAACCCATCAACTGCTTCAAACTGGCATATTGCGGCACCACGTTTTCATTCGCTTGTTTTAACTGCGCTTTCGAATTATTTAAGGTGATGGTAGCTTCTTCATAATCGGTTTCATCAACAATACCGCCGATGTATTGGTGATAAGTATCCTGCACGTTTTTTCCCAGCCGTGCCGTGTCTTCTTTTAAAACATTAATTTGTTCAAGCGTGAGCAAGAGGTTATAAAATGATTTACTTACCGATGCCACCACATTAATTTTAGCACTATCGGTAACTTGTTTAGCTTCTTCTACATATAAATGTGCACTCTTTGCTAAGTATAAAAGGTTTGGACTAAACAATGCCTGCGTAGCGGCCAATTGTGGCACAAACGAATTAGAAACACCATTTTGAACACGCACAGCCGGACCGGTTGGATCAGCCGTGTTGGCCACAAATGAAGTTGGCAACTGATTATTATGGATCACACTGCCCGTTACATTTACCTGCGGCAACCAGCCAGCCAGGTTTATCGCATTGGTTGCCCGTGCAATGGCGATATTAATATTTGCCTGTTTTAGCAGAGGTTGATGCTGGAGCGCGTAATCAATGCATTGCTGAAGGGTCAAATTCTGACTCGTGTCGCTCGTGCCGGGGTTTTGTGAATGGGCAGATACAGAAATACCGGAAAAAAATAATGCAATTAACAGTGTTCTAACATGATGATCTAAACAAAAGTGCATTTTATCTTTTAGCGGATATTTCATAATTATTATTCGGTTCCTGCTTTTTACAAGCTGGAGTAGTAGAACGACAAACAGTTGTTGATGGCTATCGTTTGGTTATGATTCCATAAAAATAGAAATTCAA
>CAZZVO010000080.1:0-14475 GCA_964657505.1 uncultured Mucilaginibacter sp. | reverse complement strand
TTATCAATCGAACCTAAAACCCGACCCATAAACTGGTTCAAAGCTTCTTTGGCTGGCGTACCTTCTTGGATGGATTTGTGTACTTCCAGCGCACCATAAAAGTTGGATAAAAGTTCACCAATCACATCAAGTTCTTCATCTTTTATGGATGGAAGTTCCGTCATGTATTCAAGCAAATCAATCGTTTCGATTACCCAATCCTGGTCGTGCGTTTCTACAAAACCGAGAACGTGTTTAATTACCGGCAGTTTCATCAATCAGTTCTTTAAGTACTTCTGTTTTGTTGGTTTGTGTTTGTTTGAAGAGTTTTCCATTGATAAAAGAAGCAAAAGTCGGCAGGTTGCTTACGTCGGCCAGTTTCCTAGATTCCGGGTTTTTCTCCGCATCAATCACCACAAATTCTATGTCTTCAAACTCCGCAGAAAACCTTTTAAACTTAGGTTTCATAATTTTGCAGTTGCCGCACCACGACGCTGCATATTGTACAATTACTTTCTTATTGCCGGCAACTACGCTGCCCAAAGTGTCTGTTGTTAATTCTGTCATGCTTAATTAGCTTGTAAATATTCGGCAACGCCTTTAGAAGTTGCATTCATCGCTTCTTTTCCTTGTTCCCAATTTGCCGGGCAAACTTCGCCATGCGTTTGTACGTGCGTGTAAGCATCTACCAAACGCAAATATTCGTTTACGTTACGCCCAAGCGGCATGTGATTAATGCTTTCGTGGAAAACCGTTCCTTCTTCGTCAATTAAATACGTTGCGCGGTAGGTTACAAAATCTTCCTCGTCTAAAATACCTAATTCTGCGGCCAGTTTTCGGGTTGTGTCAGCTAACAAAGGGAAAGTAACTCCTTCAATGCCGCCGTTATCTTTAGCAGTGCTTAACCAGGCGAAATGAACTTCGGCCGAATCGCAGGATGCGCCGATTACCAGCGTGTTTTTCGCTTTAAAATCTTCTAACGAAGCCTGAAAAGCGTGGATTTCGGTCGGGCAAACAAAAGTGAAATCTTTTGGGTACCAAAATAAAAGCACTTTTTTATTTTCGTTGATGGCTTTTTGCAAAATGTTGATTTTGTACGCATCGCCCATTTCGTCCATCGCATTTACAGTAATATCCGGGAATTTATTACCTACTTTTGAATTCTTCATATAAAATTGATCTGTATGTTTAATAATTTTCAATAAAAAATTTATTCTGCCACAAATTTCGCATTTTTCAGGAGAAATTGCTTGCTTGAAATGCTTCTTTTACCGGATAAAAGCTATTCTTACATAAGTTAGACAGAGGAAAGTCTGGAAGTAGGAAAAGTTAGTAAAGTCCGAAAGACGGGAAGTCCGAAAGTCCAAATTGCGCTTTATCATTCCGACAGTTGGAGGAATCTTCATCAAAAAAATAAAGTTTTGTGTGATGAAAGAAGATTTCTCCCTTTGATTGAAATGACAGCACGAGATTTTCTGTCTTCCAGATTTCCCGACTTTATAGCTTCCCGACTTTCGGACTTCCTTCTTCTTCTGTATCTTCGCGGATGCAAGAAAAAATTATTATTCTTGACTTTGGTTCGCAGTTTACTCAACTCATTGCGCGCCGTGTCAGGGAATTGAGCATTTACTGCGAGATCCATCCTTTTAACCATTTGCCCGAATTTGACGCATCTGTTAAAGGAATTATACTTTCCGGAAGTCCGTATTCTGTTCGTCAAACCGATGCTTTACATGTAGAATTTAAGCTTTTTCATGGTCGTTTGCCCGTTTTAGGCGTTTGTTACGGTGCACAATATTTGGCACATTTTTCGGGCGGAGAAGTTTTACCTTCCAGTACCCGCGAATATGGCCGAGCACATCTGCAATATATCAATACAAAAAATCCTTTATTTAAGTTGATTCCGGCAAATTCGCAAGTTTGGATGTCGCACGGTGATACGATTTCCAGTATTGCTGATGATTTTGAAATTATTGCCAGCACAGATTCTGTAAAAGTTGCCGCTTATCAAATTAAAGGCACGCAAACTTACGGCATTCAGTTTCACCCGGAAGTTACGCACAGCATCGATGGCAAGCAATTGCTACAAAATTTTCTGGTTGATATTTGCGGTTGCCAGCAAGATTGGACAGCAGATTCTTTTGTAGAAACCACCATTGCCGAACTGAAAGAAAAATTAGGTGACGATCAGGTGGTTTTGGGACTTTCCGGCGGCGTAGATTCGTCTGTTGCGGCGGTTTTGCTGCATCATGCCATCGGCAAAAACCTCCATTGCATTTTTGTAGATAACGGTTTGCTCAGGAAAGATGAGTTCCAATCCGTTTTAGATTCGTACCAGCACATGGGTTTAAATGTGAAAGGCGTGGATGCCAAACAACGTTTTTACGATGCGTTAAGTGGATTATCCGATCCGGAGAAAAAACGCAAAGCTATCGGACGTGTTTTTATCGAGGTTTTTGATGATGAAGCGCACCGCATAGAAAACGTAAAATGGCTGGGGCAGGGAACAATTTATCCTGATGTGATCGAATCTATTTCGGTAAAAGGTCCATCGGCAACTATTAAATCACATCATAATGTTGGCGGTTTGCCCGATTTTATGAAGCTAAAAGTAGTAGAACCGCTAAATACTTTGTTTAAAGATGAAGTGCGCAAAGTGGGAAAAGCTTTAGAAATTGATCCGAATATTCTTGGTCGTCACCCGTTCCCTGGACCAGGGTTAGCTATCCGAATTTTGGGTGAAATAACGCCCGAAAAAGTTGCCATTTTGCAGGAAGCGGATGCCATCTACATCAATAATTTAAAATCTGCTGGCGTTTACGATCAGGTTTGGCAGGCAGGCGCCATCTTTTTGCCGGTACAATCGGTTGGCGTTATGGGCGATGAACGCACTTACGAAAATGTGATTTGTCTGCGCGCCGTAGAATCTTTAGACGGAATGACGGCCGATTGGTGCCATTTGCCTTATAATCTGCTTGGAAAAATATCAAACGAAATCATCAATAATGTTAAAGGGATTAACCGCGTTGTATACGATATCAGCTCGAAACCGCCAGCTACAATTGAGTGGGAATAAATGGCTGATGCTGTTTTTATCGGCTCTTTTTTTTGCTGCCTGTTCACCAAAAATCCGTCCGATTGCAAAAGTGCCGCAAGATAATGCGGCGATAGAAAAACAGGCGATAAAAGAAGCACAGGAAAAAGCAGCGGCAAAAAAAGCTGATTCGGTAAAATCCGCCGCAGAAAAGCTGGTTGTAAAAACAGCGCGCATTCCTTCCATCGCTTTGTTGCTGCCTTTTGCGCTTGATCAGATCGATCCAACGGCTTCCACCAAAAACCTAATCAAAACCAATATTGCTGTTGATTTTTATGAAGGTTTCAAACTGGCTTTAGATTCGCTTACCAGCAGCGGCCAAAGTTTTAAACTCACTGTTTTTGATACCCGCGACGAAGAAAGCCAGGCGCAAAACCTGGCTTTAAATCCGGCTGTCCGTAAAAGTGATTTGATTGTTGGCCCGGTTTTTCCGGCTGGTGTTCAGGCTTTTTCTGCCCGCATCAGCAGTTTGCATAAGCCAGTTATTTCGCCGCTTTCTGCTGCTTCTCCGGCAGGTTATAATAATGAAACGCTGATCACGCTAACCCCGCCGCTGGAATTTCATGCACGACGTGTGGCACAGTATATTCAAGAAAATATTCGTCCGAAGGTGGTTTTTGTTTTGAGGTCAGGTTTCTCCGAAGAAAATAAATACATCTTACCCTTTAAAAGAAGCATCGACAGTTTAAGCAAAAAGCGAATTAAAGTTGTAGACGTAACCATCAGCAAAGGTGATTTTACTGCTCTGCTTCCCAAGCTTTCTAAAAATCAGGAAAATATTTTTATCATTCCATCAACAGATCGCTCATTTTTGCGGGTGATGTTGGAGTCGCTGGATAAGCTTTCAGATATTTATCCTATCCAACTTTTCGGTCACCCAAACTGGAATAAAGCTACTTTTTTAAAGCCGGAAGTTTTGGAGAAGATGCACACTTGCATTACTTCTGCTTACCAGGTTGATTACAAATCAACAGAAACCATCAATTTCATTAAAAGCTTCCGCAAAACTTATCACACAGAACCCACTGAATATGCGATAAAAGGTTTTGATACGGGCATGTATTTCGCAAATTTTGCGGTTAGCCCAACTTTTGATTTTAAGCTGTTGCAAACTTCGCCTTTTGATGCCTTGCACAACCATTTTGAATTTGTGCAAAAAAAGGGTTACGGATGGATCAATACTTACGTAGCCGTGTTGCAATACCAGGATTATACGCTGAAACCCATTAAATGAGAGCGGAAAACCAGCTTCGCACCTTTTTAACTTTGCTGGAAGATTATCCTGCTGAAACGCCTTTGCATAAGTTTTTGCCAGGCTATTTTCGGCTCCATAAAAAAATGGGTTCTACGGATCGGAAGGTTGCTTCGCGGCTGGTTTACAATTACTTTCGGTTAGGAAAAGCAATGGCGAACCGCCTGCCGGAAGAACGTTTGTTTGCTGCCGAGTTTTTATGTAATAACCAGGAAAACTCCTTTTTGAGCTTTTTTAAGCCTGAACTGTCCGCACAAATTCACCTAAACATTCAGCAAAAAATTATCCTGCTAAAAGAAGCATTTCCAGATTTTAAGCTGGAAGATGTGTTCCCTTTTACAAACTATTTATCTCCGGGAATCGATCCGATACTGTTTTTATCATCCTTTTTTATACAGCCGGATTTATTTATCCGCATTCAAAGAGGACATGAGTTTTTGGTGAAGCAAACTTTGAGCGATGCCGGGATTGTTTTTAAATTAAAAAGTGATAACTGTTTGGCTTTGCAAAACGGCACAAAGTTAGACCACATTTTTCCGGCACAGCGGTATTTTGAAGTGCAGGACGAATCTTCGCAGCAAACGGCGCGCTATTTTCAACCTAAAAAATGGGAAAACTGGTGGGATGCTTGCGCCGCTTCAGGCGGAAAAACTTTGCTGTTGCACGAACTGGAACCAGATTTGAAATTAGTTGTTTCGGATATCCGCGAATCCGTTTTAGATAATTTGGATGAGCGTTTGCAATTGGCGGGAATAAAAAAGTATCAGAAAAAAGTACTCGACCTCACCCAAAACGTTGATTCAGTTTTACATGATTATGCTTTTGACGGGATTATTTTAGATGCGCCTTGCACCGGTTCGGGCACTTGGGGAAGGACGCCGGAAATGATCAGCCAATTTAACGCTTCTCGCATTTTCTTTTTTCAGCAATTGCAAAAAATGATTGCACTAAATGTCATCAAATATCTAAAACCTGGCAAAACACTGATTTATATTACCTGTTCGGCTTTCCGTGAAGAAAATGAAGATGTTGTAAATTACTTAGTAAAAGAAGCAGGACTAACTTTAGAATCTTCGGAATTGTTGAAGGGTTACGAACGCAAATCCGACACGATGTTTGTGGCGAGGTTGCTGAAAGAATAAGTCTGATAAGGAAGAATAAAAAGTGTTTATTTTTTCGACCAATGGTAAATTGCTACGAAAATTATGCCCGAAATCCTACATTTATCTTTCCTAAAATATTAACCTAAATAATTTGTGTTATGACAGAAATTACTGAATTAATCAAAACAGGAGAAAATGACAGGATACAAAATTTGTTGCAGGAAAACCCGTCGATTGCAAACGGACAAACAGAACAAGGAATATCAAACCTCATGTTTGCAATTTATTGTCGGAACAATGCGGCTGTCTCAATTATTAAATCATTTAAATCGCACATCGATTTACACGAGGCAACAGGTATGGGCGACATAGAAACAGTGAAATCGGTAATCGGACAAAATCCTGACCTGATTAATTCATTTTCTATTGATGGGTTTTCGCCTTTAGGGCTTGCTTGTTTTTTTGGACAATTTGAAGTTGCTAAATATCTTGTTGAAAAAGGAGCTAACGTTAACCAGGCTTCAAATAATACATTCCGGGTTGCGCCAATCCATTCTGCCTGTTCCATTTCAAACTACCCAATTGCAGAGCTTCTTTTAAAGAACGGAGCTGATGTAAATGTAAAACAACAAGCAGGTGTTACACCTTTACATCAAACGGCACATAACGGAAACCTGTCTTTAACACAACTTCTTATCGATAATCATGCAGATGTAAATGCAAAGATGGATAATGGCAAGACACCTTTGCTTATGGCAGAAGAAGGCTCTGATAGCAATATGTTGAACTTGATAAAAAAGTATGGCGGCGAATAAACCCCATCACTTTTAATATTTCAATCTAAATTTTTTCCGGATAAACCTACAACTTACAAGTGCGTATTACTCCTAAAAAGCTTGATAGAAATTGCCAATAAAATAATCCCAAACGCTTTTCGTAAGATATTTAAACCTGTTTTTCCCAACAGCTTTTCCAACCACTGCACGTTTTTTAATACTAAATAAACGAAAATGGTATTTAAAGCAATGCCAACAATAATATTTTGCGTTTGATATTCGGATTTTAAGGAAAGCAGTGTCGTCATTGTTCCGGCACCGGCGATAAGCGGAAAAGCGAGCGGCACGATGGAAGCTGTGGAGGAAATTTCGTCTTCCTTAAAAAAACGGACACCAAGGATCAGTTCCATTGCAATAATAAAAATCACCAGCGAACCAGCAATGGCAAAGGAAGCCACGTCGATATTGATGACCGCCAGGAGCTGGTCGCCCACAAAAAGGAAAATGATCATTAGCACAAAAACAGTTAATGATGCTTTTTCAGATTCAATGCGCCCTGCTTTTTGCCGCATATCGATGATGATCGGAATGGTACCGATGATATCAATAATGGCAAAAAGGATCATGGTAACGGAAAGTATTTCCCTGGGGATAAATTTAATCATTGCTTTACGTGTTATTTTTTTCTTTCGATCTGAGCAGAAAGGTAAATAAAAACCCTGCTAAAATATAAGCTGCTGATAAAAAGAAAACATAATGGATAGAAAAGGCAGAAATTAAACCCGCCGTAATTGGGCCGAGGATTTGTCCAATGGAGGCATAAGATTGATTGATGCCGAGTGTTTGTCCCTGTTCGTTCTGGCCCACCCGGTCAGAAATAATAGCGTTGAGCATCGGGTTGCGCAAACCATTAAACAAGCCGTAACCACACATGCAAGCTGCAAAAAAAATGAGTGTAGTTGCAAAACCGGTTAAAAAAATCGCTACAAAACAAAATATTAGTGATAAAAGAAGCACGAGTGATTTAGACGGGATGAGCTTGGTAACATACGGAACGGCCAACTGCATCAGGATACCAGAAATACCGAAACCGGCAAAAAAAACCCCAATCTGAAATGGTGTTATTTTTAAAACATCTGCGGTAAAAGTTTGGAAACCGATGATCATGGTAAACTGTGCCATTGTTAATAAAAAACCGATAAAAATAGCAGTACCGATAACAGGCTTTTTTAATATTGTAATTAACGATCCGAAACTGAACTTACTGTCGTTTTTACGCTCATGTTCTGGATTGGTTTCTTTTAAAAAGAAATAACTGAGGATAACACCCAACAAAGCAATTGCAGCCGAAAAGTAAAACGGTGCTTGTAAAGAAACCTTGCTTAAAATACCACCGATAGCCGGTCCGATTACAAAACCAAAACCAAAAGCCGAACCCAGGATACCAAAGTTTTTGGCGCGGTCTTCCGAAGTAGAAGTATCCGAAACCATAGCTTGAGCAACAGAAATATTGCCTCCGGTGATGCCATCTAAAATTCGGGCAGCAAAAAGCATGATCAAACTGCGTGCTTCTGCAAATAAAACGAATGAAATACAAGTGCCCATCAAACTGATGATGAGTAAGGGTTTGCGGCCGTATTTATCAGACAGGGAACCTAAAACCGGTGTCGCAAAAAACTGGGCTATGGAAAAAGAAGCGGTTAGCAAGCCTAAAGTTTGTTCGGTTATGCCAAACAACTTGCCGTAAGGATAAATTAGCGGAACGATAATGCCGAAGCCTAAAGAGTTGATCACACAAATAAAAACCAGTACCCATAAATTTTTATTGTTTTTCATCCGTTGATTTTACCCTGATAAAAGAAGTATTAAAACCAAAAAAGGTTCTGCACGCAGAACCTTTTTTGAAAATGTTTTTCAGTTTATTTTAAAATTTAGGCTTTAAAGGATCAGTTGCATCTACAACGATACCTTTATTTTGAAGTACAGAATGTTTTTTGCTGTAACCAAAATAGATAACTAAACCGATAAATAGCCAAACAAACAACCTCAGCCAGTTGGTCCAGCCTAAACCTAAAATCATGGCACCGCAAACTATAATACCTAAAATCGGAACCAAAGGAACCCAAGGAGTTTTAAATTCCCGTTTAAGTTCCGGGTTAGTTTTGCGTAAAACGATTACGGCAACGCAAACCAGCATGAAGGCAAATAATGTTCCGATACTAGTCATATCACCAACAATATCTCCGGGAACAAAAGCGGCAAATAACCCTACCAAAATCAAAATAAACCAGCTTGCTTTGTACGGCGTTTTATATTTAGGGTGAATTTCACTAAAAACCTTTGGCAGCAAACCATCGCGGCTCATGGAATAAAACACACGCGATTGACCCAAAAGCATCACCAAAATAACCGAAGAAAAACCAGCCAAAATAGCAACCGTTACCAATTTGCCTAACCAGCCATAACCGATCATATACTTGTTGATAGCGAAAACAACGGAAGCTTCTTTACCCGAAGTCCTGAAGTCTTCTGTAGTGGCAATCCCGGTTAAAACATGTGCAAAAAGAATGTAAAGCACGGTACATACAGCCAATGAACCTAAAATACCAATTGGCATATCGCGTTTTGGGTTTACTGCTTCCTGTGCGGTGGTGCTTACAGCATCAAAACCGATAAAAGCAAAAAACACAACTCCGGCAGCGCCAAGTATGCCCATGATTCCACCGAAATGGTGTGAAATTCCTTCGTGATCTACATAAGTTGATGCAGGTGGAATATATGGCGTATGATTGGCAGGGTTGATAAACTGCCAACCTAAAATAATAATCAAAATTACGATGGCAACTTTAGTGATTACAATGATGCCATTTACCAGGGCAGATTCCTGTGTCCCTTTTATCAGCAACATGGTCAAAATAATTACGATCGCTAATGCCGGGAGGTTAATCATCCCGTGTGCGCCGCTCCCATCTACAGCAGATTGAAAAGGCGAATGGCACCATTCGTATGGTATCGCTTTTAAGCCAAACACGTTTACCAGCAAATTGTTAAGGTATTCGCTCCAGGCAATTCCAACTGTTGCGGCGCCTACTGCATATTCTAAAATCAAATCCCAACCGATAATCCAAGCCATTAATTCGCCCATTGTGGCGTAAGTGTAAGTATAAGCACTTCCGGCAATTGGAATGGATGAAGAAAGTTCTGCGTAACAAAGTCCGGCCAATGCACAGCCTACTGCCGCTACAATAAAACCAAAAGTTACAGACGGGCCGGCGTATTCTGCAGCGGCTGCGGCAGTACGTACGAACAAACCTGCACCAATGATCGCACCAATTCCCAAGGCAATTAAAGAACCTGCAGTAAGCGTACGTTTTAGGCTTTTTTCAGACTCCGCTGATTCTGCCATTAGCGTGCTTATCGATTTTTTTAAAAATAGACTCATGTAGTTTTTTAGTTTTTGGTTGTATATATCTGTAATTTCAAACGTAATTAAATTAATTGATAAAAAGAAAGGGATTTCTTTGCGAGAAATCCCTTTACCGTAACAATTATACTAACGATCAACGCTTTATTTTTATAAATGCTGTTTTTACCACCTCAATTTTAATTTCTTTTGGATTTTGAGGCTTGATTTTACTCACGCCGTTATTTTCTACATGAATATGCGGTGCAATAATTAAAGAAACGATAGACATCAGCTTGATCAGGATATTCATGGACGGTCCGGAAGTATCTTTAAAAGGATCGCCAACGGTATCACCGGTAACAGAAGCTTTGTGCGGCTCTGATTTTTTATAATAAACTTCTCCGTGGATTTCTACCCCTTTTTCGAATGATTTTTTGGCATTGTCCCACGCGCCGCCAGCATTTGATTGAAATAGACCCATTAAAACGCCGGAAACAGTAACACCAGCCAGCAATCCGCCTAAAACTTCCGGCCCAAAAGTGAAACCAACAATTAATGGAGTAATCAACGCGATTAAACCTGGTGCCACCATTTCCCGAAGTGAGGCTTGGGTTGAGATGGCAACGCACTTTTCATATTCCGGCTTGGCTTTATATTCCATAATGCCGGGGATTTCCCGAAACTGCCTCCGCACTTCCTGCACCATTGCCATAGCAGCGCGGCCAACAGCAGAAATACACAAGGCTGAAAAAATGTACGGGATCATGCCGCCAACAAACAATCCGGCTAAAACATCAGCTTTATAAATATCAATATGATCGATCCCGGCAACACCAACAAAAGCAGCAAACAAAGCCAGGGAAGTTAAAGCGGCAGAAGCAATGGCAAAACCTTTTCCGGTTGCTGCGGTGGTATTACCAACCGCGTCCAAAATATCTGTACGGTGGCGCACTTCTTCCGGCAGTTGGCTCATTTCGGCGATCCCGCCAGCGTTATCTGCAATCGGCCCGAAAGCATCGATGGCCAATTGCATCGCGGTGGTAGACATCATTCCGGCAGCGGCAATCGCCACGCCATACAATCCTGCGAAGTGAAAAGAACCATAAATTCCGGCTGCTAAAACAAGTATCGGCAAAACGGTGGATTCCATACCGATAGCCAATCCTGCAATAATATTAGTGGCGTGTCCGGTAGAAGATTGTTTAATAATGCTCACCACCGGCCGTTTGCCCATCGCCGTATAATATTCTGTGATGATGGACATCAACGTGCCAACTACCAAACCAACAGCGATGGCCAAAAATACATCCGTTTTGGTAAAAGTTATGCCACGGATCGTCATGGTTGCGGGCAACAGCCACTTCACCGCAAAAAAAGTAGCAATAGCCGTTAAAATGATCGACATCCAGTTGCCTAAATTTAACGCACTTTGCACGCTGTCGCTGTCTTTTTTTATGCCGACAAAAGAAGCACCGACAATAGAAAAAACTAAACCTAAACCGGCAATCAGCATCGGTAACAAAATAGGTGCGATGCCGCCGAATTGATCATCGGAAACAATTTCCCGCCCTAAAACCATTGTCGCCAGCATAGTAGCCACGTAAGATCCAAATAAATCTGCACCCATTCCGGCAACATCACCTACGTTATCACCAACATTATCGGCGATAGTTGCCGGGTTGCGCACATCATCTTCCGGAATTCCGGCTTCTACTTTTCCTACTAAATCGGCGCCAACATCAGCCGCTTTGGTGTAAATCCCGCCGCCAACACGCGCAAATAAAGCAATGGATTCTGCACCCAAAGAAAATCCGGCCAAAACTTCCAGCGCTTTTTCCATGTCTTTTCCGTTCACATTTCCGCCCTGGTTAACCACATACATCTGGTAAAAAACAATAAACAGCGAACCTAAACCGATAATTGCTAATCCGGCAACGCCCAAACCCATCACTGTTCCGCCGGTAAAAGAAACTTTTAAAGCTTGCGCTAAACTTGTTTTGGCTGCTTCGGTGGTGCGCACATTGGCTTTGGTGGCAATGCGCATACCCAAATAACCGGCAAAGGCAGAAAACAAAGCACCGATTAAAAAAGAAATGGCAATAACCGGGCTGGAGGTTTCAACCGTTGTGCCCGAATAAGCCAGCAAAATCATGGCAACGGCAACAAAATAGGCTAAAATCCGCCACTCGGCTCGTAAAAAAGCCATTGCGCCGTCTGCAATGTAACCTGCCAATTCGGTCATTTTTGCATCTCCGGCTACTTGTTTAGTTACCCAGGCGGATTTTGCAGCCATAAATAAAAGCCCGACCACACCAAATAGCGGGATCAGGAAAACTAAATTTTTGTTTAGAAATTCCATAAATAGGTTATAAAGGGTTTATAAAGATTGGTTTCGAAAGCTAAGAATTGTTAGATGGAATGGCAATAGCCCACGGAAAAAAAATCAGCTTCACAATGTGTTTAAAATTTGGTTTTTTTAGATAGATTCGGAAAATTTAGTTTTAGCCGATGGAAAATCAAACAGAAGATCAGGAAATGAAACGGGAACTCGGATTATTGGACGCAACCATGCTGGTGGTTGGTTCGATGATCGGTTCCGGGATTTTTATCGTAAGTGCCGATATTACCCGAAGCGTGGGCAGTGCCGGTTGGTTGGTTTTAATTTGGGTAATCACCGGTTTAATCACTTTAACGGCCGCTTTAAGTTACGGCGAGCTTTCGGCCATGTATCCAAAAGCTGGCGGCCAATACGTTTACCTCCGCGAAGCTTATAATAAATTTGTCGCTTTTCTTTTTGGCTGGTCAACTTTTACCGTCATCCAAACCGGGACAATTGCTGCTGTTGGCGTTGCTTTTGCCAAGTTTTCGGCTTATATCTATGCGCCCGTTGGGCCAGACCATATCCTTTTCACTTTAGGAAGTTTTAAGTTTAACGCTGCACAACTGCTTTCTATTTTGCTGGTGATTTTTTTAACCTGGGTAAACAGCCGCGGGGTAAAAAACGGAAAGATGATCCAAACGCTTTTTACCATCACTAAAATACTTTCGCTTTTTGGGCTGATTATTTTTGGGTTGACAACGGGTTTTCGTTCCGATATCTGGCATTCCAACTGGGCAGAACCTTGGAAAATGATGCAATGGAAAACCGATTCCAACACCGCAATTGCTATTGGCGGGAGTGCTTTGTTTGCCGGTATAATTTCATCCATGGTTGGTTCTTTGTTTTCGAGTGATGCCTGGAACAACGTAACTTTTATCGCCGGAGAAATCAGGAATCCGAAAAAAAATATTGGTTTAAGCCTGTTTCTGGGGACTTTGATTGTTACCACGATTTACATCCTGGCCAACATCATGTACACCGCAGTTTTGCAGATGGTGGAAATTGCACATGCGCCCGCTGATCGTGTTGCGGTTGTGGCTTCGCAATATATTTTTGGTAATGCCGGAACGATTATTATTGCGGTGATGATCATGATTTCCACTTTCGGTTGTATCAACGGGCTGATTTTTGCCGGTGCCCGCGTTTATTACACCATGGCGCAGGACAAAGTTTTTTTTAAGCAAGCCGCACATTTAAACAAGTTCGAAGTGCCGGGCTGGGGCTTGTGGGCGCAATGTTTGTGGACCTGTTTGCTATGTTTATCAGGCACTTACGGTGCTTTATTGGATTATGTAATTTTTGTGGTGTTGATTTTTTACATCCTAACCATCGGCGGGATTTTTATTCTGCGGAAGAAAAGGCCGGATGCCGAACGCCCGTACAAAGCATTTTTATATCCCGTTTTACCGGCTTTGTATATGGTTGCAGCAGCTACAATCTGCATCGGCTTGCTGATCTATAAAACGGATACCGCCGGTTACGGATTACTCATCGTGCTGATCGGAATTCCGGTCTACTTCATCTCTCAACGCAACTTAAAAAATGCCTGATAAAAGAAGCATACTGTTTTTATGCCTGTTTTTTTGGTGCGTAGATAGTCGTTCGCAAAGTTTAAATCAAAAATTACAAACTGCTTTTGCGCGGTTGGAGCAGGACACGCAATGTAAATATGCTTCCGTTTCGTTAACTGTTTTGGATGCCAAATCCGGCGAAACTGTTTTTGCCGCACATCCAAATATGGGTTTGGCCACGGCTTCAACCTTAAAAACCGTTACGGCTATTACCGCTTGTAATTTGTTAGGTAAGGATTTTCAATATCAAACCACTTTAGGTTACAGCGGAAGTATTTTGGCTGACGGAACGCTAAAAGGCGATCTCATCATCAAAGGCGGTGGCGACCCAACTTTAGGAAGCTGGCGTTACAATTCCTCCAAAGAAAACACGGTTTTAAAACTTTGGGTCGAAGCTATCCGCAAAGCCGGGATCAAAAAAATTGAAGGACGGATTGTGGGCGATGATACTGTTTTTGGCACCCAAAAAATCCCGGATGGCTGGATTTGGCAGGATGTTGGCAATTATTACGGTGCCGGAACTTCCGGGCTTTGCTGGCGCGAAAACCAGTTCGACCTCAAATTGCAGCAAACTAAAATTGGTAGTCCGGTTAAAATTATCAAACAAGTTCCGGCCATGCCGTTTCTGCAATTTTCCAATGAATTGTTGACTGGTGCGCCCGATTCCGGCGATCAGGCTTACGGATTTTTACCCGTTAAAAACAGTATGATGTATTTGCGGGGTTCGTATGCGGAAGATTTAACCAAACGCAGCATTTCTTTAGCTGTAACTGATCCGGCTTATGATGCCGCTTTCCGTTTAAGCGATACGTTGAAAAGAGCTGGAATTGAAGTTGTAGGAACGGCAGAATCTACCGAAACGTTGTTATCGGCACAAAAATCGATTCCTGCTTCAACACAAATCCTGGCAACTA